>JASHVF010000009.1 GCA_030039615.1 Gammaproteobacteria bacterium
AAGCTGCACGTGATGGCGGACGCCCTCATGAAGTACGAGACGATCGACGAGGAGCAGCTGAAGGACGTCATGGCCGGCAGGACGCCCAAGCCGCCGGCCGGATGGGACGAGACGCTCTCCAACAAGCCGCCCAAGGCGGAGCCGCCGAGCGGCAGCGCGATTCCCGCCGGGCAGCACTGAGCTCGGCCCGACTGGGCGCGGCTGCGCGCGAGAAAAGGGGCTTTCGGGACCGCCGTAAATCCGTCCCTGGAGGCTCCGGGAAAAACGTCCCTGTTTTTCACGGTCCCGAAAGCCCCTTTTCTCGCGCACACCGCGTTCCATCCGCACAGCACCCATGTCTGCCCCGCCGGTAGCGCTCCGCTGCAGAGATAAGACGGTGGACCTCCGCCACCCGGTAGTCATGGGCGTGCTCAACGTGACGCCGGACTCCTTCTCCGACGGCGGCCGGTTTCTCGACGCTGAGGCGGCGATTCGTCACGGCGTGCGCATGGCGGAGGAGGGGGCGGCCTTCATCGACGTGGGGGGCGAATCGACCCGGCCGGGGGCGGAGCCGGTTGGCCTCGAGGAAGAGCTGCGCCGCGTCGTACCCGTGATCGAGGGATTGCGCAGTGCAACCGCCGCCGTGATCTCCATCGACACCAGCAAGCCCGAGGTGATGCGCGCCGCCGCCGCGGCCGGTGCCGGGCTCATCAACGACGTGCATGCACTGCGCGCACCAGGAGCGCTCGCGGCCGCCCGCGACAGCGGTTGCGCCGTATGCCTCATGCATATGCAGGGCGAGCCGCGCAGCATGCAAGTGGCGCCCTCGTATGCGGACGTGGTGCGCGAGGTGCAGGTCTTTCTCGCCGAGCGCGTCGCCGCTTCCCGGGCCGCGGGGTTCGCCGCCGACGCCGTCGCGATCGATCCGGGATTCGGTTTCGGCAAGACTCTGGAGCACAATCTGACGCTGCTGCGCCGTCTGGGCGAGCTCACGGCGGTGGGCCCGCCGCTCGTCGTCGGGTTGTCGCGCAAATCCATGGTGAGCAAGCTCACCGGACGTCCCGAGGGAGAGCGGCTGCTCGGCAGCGTCGTGCTCGGTAGCATCGCGGCGCTCGCCGGGGCCGCAATCGTACGTGCTCACGACGTGGCCGCAACGGTCGAGGCGCTCAGGGTGGTGGCGGCGGTGAGGAGTTCCTAGATGGGTCGCAGGTATTTCGGAACCGACGGCGTGCGCGGGCGGGTGGGCGAGCACCCGATGACCGTGGACTTTGCGCTCCACCTGGCGAGCGCGGCGGCGCGCGTGCTGGCCCCCGAGGGCGGTACGGTGCTAATCGGCAAGGACACGCGACTCTCGGGATATATGTTCGAGTCGGCGCTCGAGGCCGGCTTCGTCGCCGCCGGCGTCAACGTCATGCTGATGGGGCCGCTCCCCACCCCGGGCATCGCCTACCTGACGCGCCGCTTCAAGTGCGGTTTCGGCGTCGTGATCAGCGCCTCGCACAACCTCTACGATGACAACGGCATCAAGTTCTTCGACGCCTCGGGAGGCAAGCTCTCCGACGAGCTCGAGGAGCGGATCGAGAGCGAGCTGGCCCAGCCGCCGCTCACCCGCACTTCGCGCAGCCTCGGACGCGCCACCCGCGTCGACCGCTCGCGCACCGTGTACCAGGAGTTCTGCGCCTCGACCATGCCGGCGGGGCTCGACCTGTCGGGGCTCAAGATCGTGGTCGATTGCGCCAACGGCGCCTCCTACAAGGTGGCGCCGCGCATCCTCGCCGATCTCGGCGCGGAGATCGTTCCGATCGGCTGCTCGCCCAACGGGCGCAACATCAACGACGGTTGCGGATCGACCGTACCCGATCTGCTGCAACTGACCGTGCCCGGAGTGCGCGCCAACGTCGGGCTCGCGCTCGATGGCGACGGCGATCGCCTGGTGATGGTGGATCATCTGGGGCGCATCGTCGACGGCGACCAGCTGCTGTACGTCATGGCGCGCGCGCTCAAGCAGTCAGGCCGCCTGCAGGGCCCGGTGGTCGGCACGGTGATGAGCAACCTGGGTCTCGAGCTCGGGCTGCGCGCGAGCGGCATCGAGTTCCGCCGCGCGGCGGTCGGCGACCGCTACGTGCTCGCCATGCTGCGCGAGGCGCAGGGCGTGCTCGGCGGCGAGACCTCGGGCCACATCCTGTGTCTCGACAAGACGACCACCGGCGACGGCATCGTGAGCGCGCTGCAGGTGCTGGCGGTCATGAAGCAGACCGGCCGCACGCTGGCCGAGCTCGCCTCGGGGATGCACAAGTACCCGCAGGTGCTGCTCAATGTGAAGGTGGCTAAGCGCTTCGATCCGGCGGTCGTGCCCGCGGTGCAGGAGGCGATGGCGCGCATCGAGCGGCATATGGCGGGCGAGGGGCGCGTGGTGCTGCGGGCGTCGGGAACCGAGCCGGTGATCCGTGTGATGGTTGAGGGACGGGACGAGGGTGCGACACGCGCCGCAGCCACCGAGCTCGCCGACGTCGTCAAGGCGGCGGCCGCGGGCTGAGCCCGCGGGCGGGCCCCTTTGACGGACTTCGCAGCCCGGGGAACGGCGTCCGCCGGAGCGTTGCGCCACCCTCCCCGCATCGCTATCATCCCGCGCCCTTTTGGGGATTGAGGCCTCCTGCGGATGCGCCGTCCGATCGTCGCCGGTAACTGGAAGATGCACGGTTCGCGTGCCGAGAACGCGCGGCTGATCGAGGAGCTGCTGGCCGGTGCGCCGGCGGCCCCCGCGGCCGACTGCGTCGTGTGCCCGCCGTTCGTCTATCTGCAGGAGGTCGGCCGGCTGCTGCGTGACTCGCTGTTCGCCCTCGGCGGTCAGGACGTGTGCGCCGATGCGCAGGGAGCGTTCACGGGCGAGGTGTCGGCGGCGATGCTCAAGGACGTCGGCTGCGAGTACGTGATCGTCGGTCACTCGGAGCGCCGGCTCCTGTACCGCGAGAGCGACCAGCTGGTGGCGCGCAAGTTTGCCGCGGCGCACGCCAAGGGGCTGATTCCGATCCTGTGCGTGGGCGAGCAGCTCGCGGACCGCGAGGCGGGCCGCACCAACGAGATCGTCGCGCGGCAGCTCGAGGTGGTACTGGAGCTGTGCGGCGCTGGTGCCCTGGAGCGCGGAGTGGTGGCCTACGAGCCCGTGTGGGCCATCGGCACGGGACGCAACGCGACGCCCGAGCAGGCGCAGGACGCACACGCCTTCATCCGCGCCCGGATCGCAGTCCGGGATGCTAGAATTGCCGCCGCCACGCGCATTCTTTACGGCGGCAGCGTCAAGGCCGGCAATGCGGCCGAGTTGTTCAACATGCCGGACGTCGACGGCGGGCTGATCGGTGGCGCCTCGCTCAAGGCTGATGAGTTTCTCTCGATCCTGGCTGCGGCGCGGCCGGGCTGAGTGGTATTGAAATGTTGCGCATGATTCTGACTGCGGTGCAGGTGTTCTCCTCGCTGGCGATCATTGGCCTCGTGCTGCTTCAGCGCGGCAAGGGCGCGGAGGCGGGCGCGGGCTTCGGCTCCGGCGCTTCCGGCACCGTATTCGGGGCGCGCGGTGCGACCACGGCGCTGTCGCGCGCTACGGCGGTCTTCGCCCTGATCTTCATGGTCAACAGCCTGGCGCTGACCTATGTCGGCACCACTGCCAGCAAGGAAGCGCAGAAGACGATCCTCGAGGAGGCGGCCGAAAGCGGCAAGGCTCCCCCGGGTGCGGCTGCCCCGCGGCCGGCCGCCGCGCCGACCGCGCAGCAGCCATCCCCCGCACCCGCCACGGCGCCTGGCGGAGCTCCGGC
>JASHVF010000115.1 GCA_030039615.1 Gammaproteobacteria bacterium
TGCAGCGCAGCGCTCGCACTCGCGGGCGCGGCGGCGCTCTGGGTCGCGAGCGCACGGCTGCGGCTCGCGCTGGCGCTGCTCGGCGTGCTCGCCGTGGCGCTCTCCGCCGCGGCCGCCGGCGATGCGCTCACGCCGCCGGGCGACACGATCGTGCGGATCGCGCCGGGAGGGGCATTCTGGGTGCTGATCGTGTGCCTCGGTTTGCTCGCGACCGATGCGGCGACGCGCATGCGCCCGCGGCCGGCCATGCGGGTGGTGTTTCTCGCCGGCTCACTCGCTGTCATCTCGCTGGCGCTGGCGCACGGTGTCTTCGATCACCTGTCGGTGATGCGCGAGTACGCGGTCAACGCGGTGCGCTTTGCGCACGAGGCGCGCCGGCACCTGGCGCTCGCCTTCGGCTCGCTCGCCGCCGCTTTGATCGTCGGACTGCCGCTCGGGGTGCTGTGTCACCGGGTGCCGCGGCTGCGCCCCGGCGTGCTCGGCACGCTCAACGTCATTCAGACCATCCCGGCGATCGCGCTGTTCGGCATCCTCATGGCGCCGCTCGGCGCGCTCGCCGCGGCGCTGCCGCTCGCCGAGCGGCTCGGCATCCGCGGCGTCGGCGCGGCGCCCGCGGTGGTGGCGCTGTTTCTCTACTCGCTGCTGCCGATCGTGGCCGACACCGTGGCGGGCCTGAAGCGCGTATCGCGGTCCGCGGTCGAGGCTGCGCACGGCATGGGCATGACCGACTGGCAGGTGCTGAGCGGCGTCGAGCTGCTGCTCGCGCTGCCGGTGATCCTCACCGGCATTCGCGTGGTGCTGGTGCAGAACATCGGCATGGTGACGGTGGCGGCGCTGATCGGCGGCGGGGGACTCGGTGCCTTCGTGTTCCAGGGCATCGGCCAGACCGCGATCGACCTGGTGCTGCTCGGGGCGATCCCGATCGTGACACTCGCCTTCTCGGCCGCCGTGCTGCTCGATGCGCTGGTCGAGGTGCTCGACCGGGTGAAGGCATGAGAGGAACGGCGCAGTCATGATCCGTGTTGAGAAACTCAGCAAGCGCTATGCGGACACCACCGTGGTGGACGAGGTGTCCTTCGCGGTCGAGCGCGGCTCGATCGCCGTGATCGTCGGCACTTCGGGCTCGGGAAAATCGACGCTGCTGCGCATGATCAACCGCCTGGTCGAGCCGAGCGCCGGACGGGTGCTGATCGACGGGCACGACACGCGCTCGGAGCCCGCGCACCTGCTGCGGCGCCGGATCGGCTACGTGATCCAGGGGAACGGGCTGTTTCCGCATCGCACGGTCGCTGAGAACATCGCCACCGTGCCGCGGCTCCTCGGCTGGGACGCGCGCCGCACCGCCGCGCGCGTCGCGGAGCTCCTCACGCTCTTCGGACTCGACCCGGGGACCTACGCGAATGCCCTGCCGCAGCAGCTCTCCGGGGGTCAGCAGCAGCGGGTCGGCGTAGCGCGCGCGCTCGCCGCCGAGCCGCTGGTGCTGCTCATGGACGAGCCCTTCGGCGCGCTCGACCCGATCATCCGCGCCAAGGCGCAGGAGGACCTGCTCGCCATCCAGCGCCGTTTCGGCATGACGGTGCTGCTCGTGACGCACGACATGGACGAGGCCTTCAGGCTCGGCAGCCGGGTCGCGGTGATGAGCGGCGGGAAGCTCCTGCAATACGACCGCCCCGCGGCGCTCCTCACGCACCCCGCCGACGGCTTCGTGGCGCGCATGACGGGGCTCGCCGAGCGCGCGCTGCGGCTGCTGTCACTCATCACGGCGGGGGAGGCGGCCGCGCCCGGTGTCTCGGACGGTCCTGCGGTCGCCGCGACGGCGACGCTGCGCGAGGTGCTGTCGGAGCTCGTGTGGAGCGGCGCGGACTCGGCGCGCGTGGTCGGGGCGGACGGCACGCCGCGCGGCAGGCTGACGCTGGCGGCGATCCTGGCGCGCGGCACGCCGTGAGGATGCCGCGCGCCGCAACGCTTCTGCGACTCGCGGCGCTCGCGCTGCTGCTCGCGTTTCTGCTGTGGCCGCAGAGCTTCGCGCCGCTGTTCACGCCGCTGACGCAGTACGGGGCGCCGCCGATCTACGACCAGGGGAACCTCCTGTCGCTGGCGCTCGCGCAGCTCGGCACCGTCTGCCTGGCCGCGGCCGCCAGCACCGTCGTCGCCGTCGGTCTCGGCATCCTGGTGACGCGTCCGAGCGGCGCGCAGTTCCTGCCGCTGTCGCGCACCCTGGTCAACGTCGGGCAGACCTTCCCGCCCGTGGCCGTGCTCGCGGTGGCGGTGCCGCTGGTCGGCTTCGGGGAGAAGCCGACACTGATCGCGCTGTTCGCCTACGGGCTGCTGCCGATCTTCGAGAACACGCTCGTGGGGCTCAAAACCTGTCCGCCGGCGGTACTCGAGGCGGCGAGCGGCATGGGCATGAGCGCCCGGCAGCGGCTCCTGTCGGTGGAGCTGCCGCTCGCCATGCCGCTCATCCTCGAAGGCGTACGCCTCTCGCTGGTGATCAACGTAGGCACGGCGACCATCGGCTCGACGGTCGCCGCCAAGGGCTTGGGCGAGGTCATCATCGCGGGACTGCTCTCGAGCAATACCGCCTTCATCCTCCAGGGCGGGCTGGTGACGGGGCTCATGGCGATCCTGCTCTACGACGGCATGGCGGCCCTCGAGCGCCGGCTGCTGCGCCAGGTTGCGCTGGACTGAGACGCGCGACCGCGCGTGGCGCGGGCCGTGTCCGTATTCTCCGCGACGGCGTGCGACGGCTTTCGCGGTAAGATCATTCGACCAAGTTGTTGTCTGACGCCGGGGCGTATCGGACGCTGGAACCTCCGTGAACGACCTGACCACACCTGCCGACGCGGGCACTGCCGTGCTGGCCGTAAGCGAGCCGCGGGTAGCGGCCGTGGAAATGCCGACGCTGCTGCTCGTCGTGCTCACCTACGCCGGCTGGCTCGGCACGACGTTGATGTACGGCCGCTGGCCGCTATGGGTGGTGGCACCGGTCACCGCCGTCCTGATCACGCTGCAGGGCTCGTTGCAGCACGAGATCGTCCACGGACACCCGACCCGCTGGCGGAGCCTCAACCGGCTGCTGGCCATCGTGCCGCTGTCCCTGTGGCTGCCGTTCGATTCCTATCGCGCGAGCCACCTCGCGCATCACGTGGACGAGCGCCTCACCGATCCGCTCGACGACCCCGAGTCCTGGTATTGGACGCAGCGGGACTGGGCGCGGCTGACTCCGGTCGGACGCGGCATCGTGCGTATCTCGCAGACGCTCGCCGGGCGCGTCACCGTCGGGGTGTTCTGGGCCATCGGCCGTTACCTCGCGGCCGAATGGCGCGCACTGCTCGCCGACCGGCCGGGGGCGCGCGCCATGTGGCTCGAGCACCTCGCCTGGTGCATCCCCGTGGTGCTGTGGGTGAAGCTCGTGTGCGCCATGCCGCTGTGGGTCTACGTTCTCACGATGGCGCTCCCCGGAACCGCCATCACGCTGGTGCGCTCCTTCGCCGAGCATCGCGCCCGGCCGGCGGTGCGTTCGCGGATCGCCATCGTGGAAGGTTCCTGGATCCTCGGGCCGCTGTTTCTGTTCAACAACCTGCACGCGCTGCACCATGAGGCGCCGTGGGTTCCGTGGTACGAGTATCCGGCGCGCTATCGGCGCATTCGTGAGCGGCTGATCGCCGAGAACGGCGGACTCGTCTACCGCACCTACTTCGAGGTGGCGTGGCGCTTCCTGCTGCGCCCGCACGATTCCCCGCTCCATCCGAGCGACCGGGTTCCTCAGGCGGGCAGCGGGTAGCCGGCGGCGATCGCTTCCCGGTCCCAGGCGAGGAGCGGCGCGAAGGATGCGGCCGTGACCTCGGCAAAGCCCTCGAGCCGCAGCGGCTCCGCGAGCGCCGCGAACCAGGGACGCTGCGCCGCCGCTGCAAAGGCGCCCCGCAGCCGCGCCAGCGTCGCGGGAGGGGTGCCCGCGGCGGCCACGAACGCCGGCATCGGCGCGGTCTCGGTCGAGGTCAGCGTGCGGATGCCCGCGACGAGCTCGGGTGCATGGCGCGCGATCAGGAGGTGCCAGTAGGCGTCGAGCGGTCCGACGTCGAGTTGTCCCTCGCGCACGCTGTCGAGAACCCTGCGTGCGGTGACGAGGTTGCCCGTCATCTCGCCATACAGGGTCGGCCGCGCGGGTGTGCGAAAGCCGAGCAGATGGTGCCGGAAGGCATTGAAGCCCGAATGCGAGTGCGCCACCGTCCAGCCGGCGCGCCCGCCGAAGGTCTCCTCGAGCGTGCGATAGGGCGCGTCGTCGCGCACGATGAGGTCGGTGCGGTAAAGCGCACGTCCCTGCGCCCAGGGCGCGCGCGGGATCGGCGCGGCGAGCGGCACGACCGCTGCGAGTGCGAGCGCGATCGGAAAGCCGCACATGAACACCGCCCCCAGGTCCGGCCGCCTCCACAGCTCCTCCAGCGGCTGCGGAGCCGGGTAGGGGACGTAGTCGAGCGCGACGCCGGCATCGTCAGCCACCTGGCGCAGAAGTGTCCGCCACAGCGCCTCGACCGTGGGGGTGACGGCATACATGCGCGCATTCGCGATCAGGCGGCGAGCTCCCGCGAACGGCGCTCGACGTAGGCAGCGATCGCTTCGCGCACCGCCGGATCGAGCGGCGGCGGCGTGTACTCGGTGAGCAGCTTCTTCCAGATGCCGGTGGCGCGCTCGGTGGCGGTGCGGCTGCCCGCGTCGCGCCAGTTCTCGAAGCTCGACCAGTCGGACAGCAGCGGACGGTAGAACGCCGACTCGTAGCGCGCCAGCGTGTGCGGCGTACCGAAGAAGTGGCCGCCCGCCGCCACCTGCTTGATCGTCTCGACCGCGAGATCGTCGTCGCTGAAGCTCACGGGCTTTAGGATCTCGGCCCAGTTACGCAGCAGCTCCGCGTCGACCACGATTTTCTCGAGCGAGGCGGACAGCCCGCCCTCGAGCCATCCGGCCGCGTGATTGATGAGGTGGCTGTGGCTCAGCACCGCCGCCTGCAGCGAGAAGGCCGTCTCGTAGGTCGACTGCGCGTCGACCGTGGGCGAGGCGTTCACCGCGCTGGTGCGCACCGGGATCCTGAGGCGCCGCCCGATCTGCGCTGTGGCCAGCACCGCGTGCACGTATTCGGGCGTGCCGAAGGCCGGCGATCCGGTGCGCATGTCGACATTCGAGGTGAAGCCGCCGAGCACGCAGGGGGCGCCGGCTCGCACCAGCTGGCACAGCGTGACCACCCCGAGCGCCTCGGCGGTCTGCTGCACCAGCGCGCCGGCGAGCGTCACCGGCGCCATCGCCCCCATGAGCGTGAAGGGGGTGATGACCACGCACTGCCCGTGGCGCGCCATGATCATGATGTTGTCGAGGATCTCCTCGTCGACGCGCCGCGGCGAGTTGACGTTGGTCACGGTCATGAGCGTCGGGCGCGCGGCGAGGTCATCGATCGAGCAGCCGTGCTCGATGGCCGACATGGCGAGCGCATCCTGCGCCTGCACGCCGCCGATGCCGCGCGCGGCCCACACCGTGTCGGCGCATTCGATGTGGGCCTGGTAGGTGGCGAGATGCCGCGTCGCCACCGGCACGTCGACCGGCTCGACGACGATGCCGCCCTGCCAGTGCAGCACGCCGAGCGTGTGCGTGAGCTTCAGGATGTTGCGGAAGGCCTCGAGATCACCGTAGCGCCGGCCGCCCTCGCTGTCGCGGATGTTGGGCGCACCGGTCACCGGGCCGAAATTGACGATGTTGCCGCCGACGTGCAGGTGACGCTCCGGGTTACGCGCGTGCAGCACGAAGCGCTCGGGCGCGGATCTGAGCTGCGCCTCGATGAGCTCGCGCCCGAGACGCACCAGCTGCGTGGTCTCATCCACCAGGGCTCCGGCCTGCGCGTACACCCTGCGCGCCGCGGCGCTGCGGATCTCGAGGCCGGCTTCCTCGAGCACGCGGTACGCCGCGAGCACAATGCGCTCGACCTGCTCGGCCGTGAGAATCTCGACCGGCGCCCAGGGATTCTCGAGGCGCGCGATCGGCGCGAGCGTCGGTCCGGTGGTGCGTGGAGTGCGCGCGCGCTCACGGCGCCGGCTGGGTGCGGGCGTCTCCGTCACTGAATTAGCCGTTAAAATTCCGTATCTTACGCCGTGATTATAAAGTAGATTCCCGTCAGCGTGCGGGAGGCGGCGGAGCCGCGGGCGCTGCACCGCTGGCGGGCGCTTGCGGCTCGGGCGCCTCGCGAGCGGGCGCAGGCAGGGGCGGAAGCGGGCGCGGCCCGAGCTCGCGCCGGCCCTCCATCCAGGGGCGCTCCACGCCCGGACGCGGCGGTCCCCACAGCCCCGGGTGCGCGCGGCGCATGTGGCCGGCGGCGAACATTCCCCCGAGCACCACGCATCCGGCGAGCACGAAGGCCCAGATGCCGAGGTAGCGTCCGAAGGTGCGCAGCGCCCCCTCCGAGCGGTGCGAGAGGAAGAGAGCCACATAGCCGGCTACGGTGAGGGCCGTCGCGGGAATGAGCGCCAGGAGGAAAATCATGGAAACACCTCGGCGGTCTGCGGATCGTGAATATTAACCCGGCAGGCGCGGCGCCGCCGGCTCGCGCGCCGGCGCCGCTTGCGTGCTCAGGCGGCCGGCGGCTCGTGCTCCCGATGGTAACGGTGGATCGCCCAGAGATAGCTCTCCATCAACGAATCCTTGCCGAGCTCGACCAGCACCTCGTTGCGGCGCGCCGGACTCGACATGCGGGTGAGCTGCAGCTTCGCGTGCGCGAAGTGGCTCAGCTGATTGCGGTACTGCCACAGCAGCTCGCGCGTCGCCATTTTGTCCTGGTGCAGCTCCCACACTCCGAGCAGCACCGCCATGAAGCCCATGGAGAAGGTGAGGATGTTCTTCAGCGGTATGCCGAGGCCCATGTCGATGCGATGCAGCTGCTCGCCGAAGGCGAAGAGCAGCGAGATCACCACCAGGATTGCCACGAAGAGGAAATGCCGCAGGTGCTTCACGCGCCGGCTGGCGCGCTCGAGGCGCGCCACCTTGCGGGTGAAGTAGCGGAACTGGCCCTCGATCCAGGCTTCCTCGACGCCGCGCGTCTCAGAGTCGAGGTCGGGCGCCAGACTATCGTCCGCCGCCTCGATGCCCTTCAGCACGAAGCCGATCCAGCTGAAGCCGCGGAACCTCTCGATGCCCGAGAGCGCCAGCACCTCGGCGGCGTCCATGCGCTGATCGGCTCCGGCGAGACGCAGGTAGAAGCGCGCGCGCAGCGTCTCCGCCAGCGCCCGGTAGGTGAGGTGCTTGCCGAACCAGCGCTTGCCCTGCAGTACGTAGTAGACGGCGAGGCTCGTGAGCAGCGTCATCAGGTAGGCAATCAGCAGGGCGCGCGATTCGGTGAGCTTCTCGTAGATCAGATACGCCACGCCCATGGCGAAGGCCATGAACGCGAACAGGTCGAACAGCCGATCCGAGCGCCGCTGGTAGTAGACGGCCAGTGCGTCCGCCTTGCCGTACTGCGCATCGATGTCCTCGAGCATGGCGCTCGGCGGCAGCGCGGGCCGCGCCGGGAGCGATGCCATGAGCGACTCCGGCGCGCGCAGCCGGCCGCCGGCGGAGAGCTGCTGATACTCGAGGTTGTAGCTGTTGAGCTCGGCGAGCTGGCGCCTGAGACGCTCGGGTATGGTGCGCTCGAGCTGCAGCACGCGATCGCCGGCGCCTGCGAGATAGCAGGGCGGGCGCATCGCAGCCTCGCCGCTCGCGCCGCTGCGCACGGTCGGCGTCCAGTAGACCAGCCGGGGTGCGTTCTCGGGCTCTTCATTGGCGGCCACGAACTCGATCGCGACCGAGTCGCGGTACTGGTCGGTGCGCACGCCGAGATAGCGCAGCACGGTGTCGGCCGTGCCGCCGGGCAGGTGCGAGGTGCGTCCGTCCCAGAGCGCGAGCAGGAGGCTGCTGCGGCGGATGAGCGTGTCGGTGAGGTTCGCGTACATCGCATCGCGCTGCTCGCGCGTGTGCGGGCCGCTGACGGCGCCGGCGGCGCTGGCGGAGAGCTCCACGCAGCGCACCTCGGGACGGCGCAAGAGCTGCTGCAGATGGGCGAGCGTCTTCTCGTCGAAGTCCGCCGCGTACTGCTCGAGCGGCATCGGCAGCACGGCCTCGACGGGTACGCCGAGGCCGAGCGCGGTCTCGGCCACCAGCAGGTCCGCCCCCTCCGCCATGCCGACGATGAGGCGCAGCTCCGTGTCCGGCAGGTGCTGCTTCAGCTGCTGCACGAAGTCGGTGACGGCCTCGCGCAGCCGCGTTATGTCGTCCGGATCGAGGTCGCGATGTCCCGAAACCCCGACCATGAACGGCGAGTTTCGGGCTGGCTTGGCGCTTACTGCATCCACGGGCCGGGATTTTGCTGGCTGGCGGCCCGCGCCACAACGGGGGCGCGAGCGCGGCTGCTTGCACCCGACGGTGCCGATCCACTAGTTTGGGGGGTGCCAAGGGCGGCTTAACAGCCCGCGTGCTTCGCTGAAGGGCAAGCAATGAGCCTGCTGGTTCGCATCAATCTGGCGCTGATCGTGGTGTTCGCGATCGGGGCGACCATCACCGGTTTCGTCTGCCGCGCGGTGCTGCAGGCGAACGCCGAACGCGAGATCCGCACCGCAGCGGGTCTGATGATGGACAGCGCGCTCGCGGTGCGCGACTACACCGCCAAGGAGATCGCCCCGCTGCTGCACGCGCAGATGCAGAGCGTCTTCCTGCCGCAGAGCGTCCCGGCTTACGCCGCGACCGAGAACTTCCTGCGGGTGCACGAGACGCGCCGTGACTACTCCTATCACGAGGCGACTCTCAACCCGACCAACCCGCGCGACCGCGCGACCGACTGGGAGGCGGACATCATCCAGCGCTTCCGCAGCGACGCCGGCGTGCATGAGATCGTCGGCGAGCGCGACACGGCGATGGGGCCGTCGCTGTTCATGGCGCGGCCGATCAGCGCCAAGCCCGAATGCCTGGTCTGCCACAGCACCGCGGAGGCGGCGCCGGCGACCGTCATCGCCCGCTACGGGGGCAATAACGGCTTCGGCTGGCAGGCGGGCGACGTCATCGGCGCACAGATCGTCTCCGTGCCGGTCGCGGCGGCCGAGAAGGCCGCGAGCGGCGCCTTTCGCGCCTTCCTCGCCGCCTTGACCGCGGTGTTCGTCGCGCTGCTGCTGGTCGTCAACCTCGTCATGTACGTGCTGGTGGTGCGGCCGGTACGGCGCATGGCGCAGATCGCCGATCAGCTGAGCGTCGGCGATACCAGCGCCGCCGAGTTCCCGGCGCGCGGCGGGGCGGAGATCGCCGCGCTCGGGCGCGCCTTCAACCGCATGCGCAAGAGCCTCGACAAGGCGCTGAAGCTGCTGGAGGGCTGAGTTGGCCGCACGCCCGGTGTTCGTGAGCTACTCCCAGACGGACCGCCAGCCGGCGTTCGGGATCGTTGCGCGCCTCGAGGCCTGCGGCATCGACTGCTGGGTCGCGCCGCGCGACGTCAAGCCGGCGGCCGACTGGGCTGCGGAGATCGTGGAAGCGATCGCGGCGGCGCGCGTCATGGTGCTGGTGTTCTCCTCGAGCACCAACGACTCGCCGCAGGTGCGCCGCGAGGTCGAACGCGCCATACATCGCCGGGTCGCGGTGCTGCCGTTTCGCATCGAGGAGGTGCTGCCCTCGAAGAGCCTCGAGTATTTCCTCAGCAGCCAGCACTGGCTGGACGCCTTTCCGCCGCCGCTCGAGCCGCACTACGCGCGCCTCACCGAGCATGTGCGCGCCTTTCTCAGCACCGAGCCGCCCCCGGCGGCGACCGGCAGCTACCCGATATCGCCCGGCACCACCGGGACCTTCCCCGCGCCGTCGCAGCCGGCAGCCACCGGCACGGTAGCGGCGCTCATCGACCCTGCGCACCTGCGGCGCTTCGAGACCGAGCTCGCCGGTTACATCGGGCCACTGGCGCGGCACCTGGTGAAGCGCGCCGCCGCGAGCGCTGCGGGCGCCGAAGCCCTCATCGTGCAGCTCGGCGCCGAGATCGAGTCCGAAACCGACCGCCGCCGCTTCGTGAACGCCTGCCGGCAGTTTCTGCGCACCGGCAAGTAGGCTGTCCGCCGTGAGTGCCGCTGAACCCAAGGCGCGTGTCTCGCCCGGCGACGTCGCGGCCTTCCAGGCCGACGGCGCCGTGGTGCTGCGCCAGCTGCTCGAGCCGCACGAGATCGAGCTGCTGCGCGCGGGGATCGATGCGAATCTCGCCGCTCCGAGCCCGCGCGCCAAGGTCGCCAGTGCGCGCGACGATCCGGGATTCTTTCTCGAGGACTTCTGCTGCTGGCAGGAGAACGAGCGCTACCGGCGGGTGATCTTCGAGTCGGCGCTCGGCGCGGCCGGCGGATTGCTGATGCAAAGCTCGACGGCGCGGCTCTATCACGATCACATGCTCACCAAGGAGCCGGGCACGCGGCAGCGCACGCCCTGGCACCAGGATCAGCCCTATTACAACATCGAGGGCCGTCAGAACTGCAGCTTCTGGATCCCCGTCGATCCGGTGCCGCGGGAGGCGACGCTCGAGTTCGTCGCCGGCTCGCACCTGGGTCCCTGGCTGATGCCGCGCTCCTTCCTCGACGCACAGGCACGCTGGTTTCCCGAGGGCAGTCTCGCGGATCTTCCCGACATCGAGGCTGAGCGCAGCGCGCATCGCATCCTCGGCTGGCCGCTCGAGCCGGGCGATGCGGTCTGCTTCCACATGCTGACGCTGCACGCCACCGCCGGTGTTGGTCCGGGGCAGCGACGCCGGGTGTTCTCGGTGCGCCTGCTGGGAGACGACATCCGCCACACACCGCGGCGCTGGACGACTTCGCCGGCCTTCCCCGGGCTCGATGCGCAGCTGCCTCCGGGCGCTCCCATGGTGCACCCGCTGTTTCCGCTGCTGTGGCAGAGCTTCGCCGCCGAGTAGCCCGCCTCACAACTCGAACGCGCGCCAGATCCGCAGCACCGCCCGCTGCGAGATACCGAGCGCCTGCGCCAGGCGGCGGCTGCTCCAGCGCCCGGCGTCGGGCGGGTGCTCGTGCAGCGTCATGGTGAGCACCGCTTCGACGATCTCATCGCTGATGGTGCGCGGCGCGCCCGAGCGCGGCTGATCGAGCAGGCCCGGCGAGCGCTCCGCCAGGAAGCGGCTGCGCCACTTGCCGACCGTCTGCGTGGTGATGCGCAGGCGGCGCGCCACCTCGCGGTTCGAGGCGCCGCCGGCACAGTCGAGCACGATGCGCGCCCGCACGGCCAGGCGCTGCCCGGGGCGGCGCGCGCGGCTCCAGCTCTCGAGCAGGTGCAGCTCCTCCGCGCTCAGCACGATGGACGGCAGCCTGGAGTGAGGCTGCGGCAGTGCCTGCGGCTTGCGGGATGAGCGGCGCATCGCAGGGTGGAAAGCTGCCACCAGTGCGCGCGGCCCGCAACAGGTTCAATGAACTTGTGACTCGCCGGCACAGCGGCGCCGCCGCGCGAACGCGCTCTTTTTGGCTTTTTTTAAAGGCTCTTGCGCGCAGCGCGGCGGGCCGCGCTGCGACGTCTGGCAGGCGCGACAGCTCGACACTGCGCACTACGCGGCGTAGATACGGCGCCGAGCGAGCGTCGATCGTCAAACGTCCGGGGAGGGCAAGACATGACTAAGCTGCGCATTGTGCTTTATGTCGCCTGGCTGATCGTCCCGGGGTCGCTGCTGGCCCAGACCGACCCCGGTGTGCGCGGCGGCGCCATCAACGGCCAGGCCGGTGCCACGGCCACCGGTCCGCTGCCGCTGGCATCGGTCAGCGGCGGGCAACCGCAGGGGGTACTGCAGTTCTTCGAGAACGGCCTGGCCCGCTTCCAGGAGGTGGAGACCGTCGGCAACTCCGCCAACGTCGGCCTGGGTCCGCGCTTCAACATGAACCAGTGCTCGGCGTGTCACGCGCAGCCGGCGGTCGGCGGCTCGGGGGCCGCGACCAACCCGCAGTTCGCGGCGATCGCGAACGGCATCGTCGACGGCTCCACCAACAGCATGCCGTCGTTCATCACGGCCCACGGGCCGACGCGCGAGGCGCGCTTCCCCTTCTTCACCAACTCGAGCGGTACGCCGATCACCAGCTCGCCCAACGGCGGCGTCGAGACCATCTTCACGGTGAGCGGCTTGGCGGGCGCCGCCGGGTGCACGCTGGCGCAACCGGCCTTTGCGCTGGCCATTGCCAACAACAACATCATCTATCGCATTCCGACGCCGGTGTTCGGCGCCGGTCTGGTCGAGAATCTAGACGACTCGACGCTGCTGGCGAACCAGGCCGCGCAGGCCGGTAACACCTTCGGCATTGCCGGGACCTTCAACCACAGCGGCAACGACGGCACGATCGCCCGCTTCGGCTGGAAGGCGCAGAACAAGTCGCTGCTGATGTTCGCCGGCGAGGCCTACAACGTGGAGATGGGGATTACCAATGAGCTGTTCCCCAACGAGCGCCCCTTGCCGGGCGAGGATCTCGCCGCGGGTCTGGCCGCGGGCTGTCTGAATCTGGCCGGGGTCGGCTATCCGGAGGATGCGACCAACTTCGAGGTGACCCCGAGCTCCAATCAGGCCACGCAGAACGCGCAGGTGCCGGGCGACATCGTCATGTTCGCCGAGTTCATGCGCCTCTCCATGCCGCCGCTGCCCGCGACCAGCAGCGGGCCGGGCGGGGCGAGTGCCTTTACCGCCGGGCAGTCGCTCTTCAAGACGATCGGCTGCGCCGCCTGTCACACGCCGACCATCAACTCGACGCAGGCATCGGCCGTGACCGCCTCGCTGAGCAAGGCGGCGGTGAACGCGTTCTCGGATTTCGAGATTCACGACATGGGCACAGGTCTCGCCGACAACGTCGCGCAGGGGTCGGCCGGCGGCAATCAGTTCCGCACCGCGCCGCTGTGGGGGGCGGGGCAGCGAATCTTCTTCCTGCACGATGGCCGTACCACGAATCTCCTGACCGCGATCCGCGCGCACGCCAGCAGCGGCTCGGAAGCCAATGACGTCATCGAGAACTTCAACGAGCTGACCGCCGCGCAGCAGCAGGACATCCTGGATTTCCTGCGCTCACTGTGAGGTGGGCATGCGCTGCGCTGATCGCGAGCGGGGCGATCGGCGCAGCGGGCGCAGCGCCGGGCAGGGGGGAGGATCCGCCCGTGTCCGGCGCCGCCTCGGGCGCCCGGGTGCCCGAACACACGATCCTGGTGAAGGGCGCCTGGCCGAGTGCCAGTGACTCGGGTACGCCGCTTCCCGAGGACGGCCGCTGGGCAGGCGGCAGCTATCAGAATGACTACTTTGGGCTCACCCTGCGCTTCTCTGCGCGCTGGCAGGCGGGCCTGGAAGGCCCGCCGCCTTCGGACAGCGGCGCCTACACGCTCGCGCAGATCGTGCCGGCCGAGAGGTTCAGGGCCGGGAAGGCCGGGCACCTGCTGATCACCGCGCAGGACATCTTCTTCACGGCGACGCGGGCGAACAGCCCGCTCGAGCTCGTCAACTTCACCAGCGAGCATCTCGACCGCTCGGTCTACCGGGTGGAGGAGGCGCCACGGCAAACGCTGCTCGGACAGCGCCCGTTCGTCCGTTTCGGCTACCAGTCGGCGGTGGCCGCCATGCACTGGACCATTCTCGCGACCGAGATCCGCTGTCACATCATCGAGTTCGTCTTCGTCAGCACCCGCCCGCAAAGCATGGCCGACCTGCTGCAGTCGATGGACAGCATTACACTGCCGGCGGCAGCGCCGGAGCACGACGGCACGGACGGTGCTGCGCAACCGCTGTGCATCAGGGACTACGCCAGCGCGGAGCACCTCCTCGAGCGCGTCGAGCCGGTGCTCACCGAGCCCCACCTCAACTCCATCCCGGTCCGGATCATCATCGACGCGCAGGGCGAGATCAGACACATCCACTTGCTGCGCGCCTTTGCCGATCAGGCCAGGGCGATCACCGATGCCCTGCGGCAGTGGCGTTTCAAGCCGTACGTGATGGATGGGAGGCCGGTCGAGGTCGAGACCGGGATCGTGTTCGGGCTCAGGGCGCGAGCGCCTGCATCATCTGGATCATGATGGCGCTGCGCTGCCTGATGTCCATGCCGTCAGCGGCAAAATCCTGCCACTGTGTACAATCCCCGGCGCACCCGTGCCTGGGTGGCGAAATTGGTAGACGCAAGGGACTTAAATCAAGTTGAGCACCCGGCGCGGAAACGGCCGGAGTGAATGGGGTCAAAGTCGGTGGAACAGCAGCACGTCAGGGTGGCTGCAATACCGAGCTAAGCCCTGGAGCGCGTCTTGTTGGTCAACCAGGGAAAGTGTAGAGACTTGACGGCCCCTGCCTAATCCGTGGGCATTCGAAGTGTTAGCGGGATGGCAAAGGTAAAGTCCAGACCACAAATGCATGGCAGCTGCATGCAGCGGCGAAAGTCGTAGTGGCAGGAAAATCCCTTGGGGGAAACCCCGTGCCGGTTCGAGTCCGGCCCCAGGCAGACCCGCTGAGATGACAGAACCCGCTCTACCTGACGGCATCGAGAGACATGCAGAATGTGGCGCTAACCGCATGAATTTGCGAGACTCTCGCGCCGAGTCGATACTGAGGACGCATGTCTGACCCGTGCCTGCAAGCCGAGAACCTGCATCTCTGGCGTGGGGAGCGCCACGTGCTGCGCGGCGTCAGCTTTGCGCTGTCACGCGGCGTTTGCCTGCACGTTGCCGGCGCCAACGGCGCCGGCAAGACCAGCCTGCTGCGCACTGCCTGCGGGCTGCTGCCTGCGGAGTCGGGCCGGCTCTCCTGGGACGGACGCGACGTGCAGGAGGACCTCGCGGGCTTTCAGGGCGCACTCATCTATATCGGCCATGAGCCGCCGCTGAAGGCCGATCTCAGCGCGCTCGAGAACCTGCGCTACTGGATCGGCATGCGCCGGCGCGTATCGCCCGCGGCGCTCGCGTCGGCTCTGCAGCGGGTGAGTGCGGCGGCCTGGAGCGAGCGCCCGGCGCGTACTCTGTCCGCAGGACAGAAACGCCGCGTGGCGCTCGCCGCACTGTCGCTCGCCCTGGTGCCGCTGTGGCTGCTCGATGAGCCGACGACCAACCTCGATGGGGAAGGCCAGCAGCTCGTCGGCGCGCTCATCGAAGAGCAGCTGGCGCGCGGCGGCATGGTGCTCGCGGCCACGCACCAGGAGCTGCCGCTAGCGCCTGCCCGGGTGCGGCGGCTGGAGCTGCGGCTTGCCTGAGCTGCAGCACGCAGCGCTCGGCGCGCCGGATGCGGCGGTGGCGGGTAGCGCCGCGCCGCGGGCCGCCGTGACGCTCCTGGCGGCGGCGCGGCTGGTGCTGCAACGTGATCTCACGCTCGCCTTTCGCCGCCGCGCACAGCTGGTGCAGCCGCTCGCCTTCTTCGTGATCGTCACCATGCTGTTCCCGCTGGCGATCTCGCCGGAGCTCGCGCGGCTGCGCGAGGTTGCGGCCGGAGTGCTGTGGGTGGCGGCGCTGCTCGCCTCGCTCCTCGCGCTGGAATTTCTGTTCCGTGACGATGCCCACGACGGCACCCTCGAGCAGTACGTGCTCTCCGGACAGCCGCTGACCGCTCTCATGTTTGCCAAGACCGCCGCGCACTGGCTGCTGACCGGCCTGCCGCTCGCGGTCATGGCGCCGCTCGCGGCGCTGTCGCTCGGTGCGCCGCCGGCAGCGCTCCCCGGGATCGTCGTCTCGCTGGTCATCGGTACGATCGCCCTCAGCCTCATCGGCTCGATCGGCGCCGCGCTCACGCTCGGCATCCGCAGGAGCGGCGTGCTGCTGGCGCTGCTGACGCTGCCGCTGTCGCTGCCGGTGCTGATCTTCGGAGCGCGCGCCAGCGAGCTCGCGATCCTCGGCGACCCGATCGTCGCGCCGCTCGAGCTGCTCGGCGCGCTCGCGGTGCTTGGGATCACGCTCGCGCCGCTGGCGTCCGCCGCCGCCGTGCGCATCAGTCTCGAGTGAGCGCAGCAATATGAACTGGACCTGGTTTCACCGCCTGGGCTCCCCGCCGCATGCCTACCGCCTGGCGCAGCGGCTGACGCCGTGGTTCGCGTGGCCCGCGGCGATCCTGTGCCTCCTCGCGCTCTATGGCGGGCTGGTACTGGCTCCGCCCGATTACCAGCAGGGCGAGGGCTTTCGCATGATCTACGTACATGCCCCGACTGCCTGGATGTCACTCATGGTATATACGACCATGGCGCTCGCTGCGGCGGTGGCGCTCATCTGGCGCATCAAGGTGGCGCACGCGGCAGCTGCGGCCTGCGCGCCGATTGGTGCTTCGTTCACGTTCGCGGCGCTGGTGACGGGTTCTCTCTATGGCGAGCCGATGTGGGGTACCTGGTGGGAATGGGATCCACGACTCACGTCGGAGCTGATTCTGTTGTTCCTGTATCTGGGGTATATGGGCTTGCGCGCAGCGATCGAGGACCCGCAGCGGGCGGATCGCACCAGTGCCGTGCTGGCAGTCGTCGGGGTCGTGAACGTGCCGATCATTCACTATTCGGTCAGCTGGTGGAACTCGCTCCACCAGGCGCCCACGGTGATGCGTTTCGGCAAGCCGCACATGTCGCCGGCGATGCTATGGCCGCTGCTCGTGATGCTCATCGGCTTCACGCTGCTGTTCGCCGCGCTGCTGCTCGTGCGGTTGCGCGCCGAGATCCTCGCGCGCGAGCGCAATGCCGCCTGGATCCGCGAGGAGCTCGGCGCATGAGAGAGTTTCTCGACATGGGCGGCTACGCCGCCTTCGTATGGCCGGCATACGCCGTGACGCTGGCCGTCGTGGTGGCAAACATCGTCTGGGCGCGGCGGCTCCTCCGGCAGGCGCAGGCGGCGGCCCGCCGGCGCATGGCGGCCGCGGGAGCGCAGCCATGACTCCGCGCCGGCGGCGCATGACGCTCGTGATCGCGATCCTCGCCGGAGTGAGCATCGCCGGCGCGCTGGCGCTGTCGGCCTTCCGCAGGAACGTCACCTTTTTCTTCGACCCGACGCAGGTGGCGGCGGGGCAGGTGCCCGTGGGCGAGAGATTCCGCCTGGGCGGGATGGTCACCGAGGGGAGCCTGAGGCGCGCGCCCGGAAGCCTCGAGGTGCGCTTCGTCGTTACCGACTACAGCCACGACGTTCCGGTCAGCTACACGGGAGTGTTGCCGGACCTGTTTCGCGAGGGCGCGGGCGTCGTGGCGCACGGGCGCCTGGCCCCCAACGGCACGTTCGTCGCCGACGAAGTGCTCGCCAAGCACGACGAGAAGTACATGCCGCCCGAGGTCGCGCGCTCCCTGAAGCGCCGTCACGGCGAGTCGCGCCAGGAAGCAACCCCTGCGGCCGCCGGCCCGCAGGGTGCGCCGCCGCAGCCGCCCCAGGCGCCGGTGTCGACGGCTGCGCCCCCAACGGCGGGCGCCGGGAGCTGAAGCCATGCTGCCCGAGCTCGGTGAATTCGCCCTGATCCTGGCGCTCCTGCTCGCAGGATTGCAGGCCTTCTTCGGCATCGCCGGCCCCATGTTCGGCCGCGAGCGCTGGAGCGCGGCGGTGATACCCGCCGTTGCGGGTCAGTTCGTCATGGTGGCGACGGCGGTCGGCTGCCTGGTGGCTTCGTTCGTCGGCGACGACTTCTCGGTCAGGTATGTCGCGGAGAACTCCAACTCCGCGCTGCCGCTCCTCTACCGGGTCGCGGCGCTGTGGGGCGCGCACGAGGGATCGCTGCTGCTGTGGATCATGCTGCTCGCGCTCTGGACGGTCGCGGTAGCGGTGTTTGGCAGCCGTCTGCCGCGCGCGTTTGCGGCACGGGTGCTCGGGGTACTCGGGGTGATCAGCTTCGGCTTCCTGCTGTTCACGCTTGCGACCTCCAATCCATTCCTGCGGCTCGACCCGCCGGCAGGCGACGGCGCCGATCTCAACCCGATCCTGCAGGACCCAGGACTCGCGGGGCATCCACCCGTGCTCTACACCGGCTACGTCGGCTTCGCGGTCGCCTTCGCCTTCGCCTGCGGCGCGATGCTCGAGGGCCGCATGGATCAGAACTGGGCGCGCTGGACGCGCCCGTGGGTAACGGCGGCGTGGTCGTTCCTCACCTGCGGGATCGCCATGGGGAGCTTCTGGGCGTACTACGAGCTCGGCTGGGGCGGGTTCTGGTTCTGGGACCCGGTCGAGTGCGCCTCCTTCATGCCCTGGCTCGTGGGGACTGCGCTCATCCATTCGCTCGCGGTCACCGACAAGCGCGGACTCTTCAAGAGCTGGACGCTGCTGCTCTCGGTGCTGGCGTTTTCGCTCAGCCTGCTCGGTACCTTCCTGGTGCGCTCCGGCGTGCTGGTGTCGGTGCATTCCTTCGCCGCCGATCCGAGCCGCGGCGTGTTCATCCTCTCGTTCCTCATCGTGATGATCGGCGGTGCGCTCAGCCTCTACGCCCGGCGCGCGCCGCTGCTGAA
>JASHVF010000001.1 GCA_030039615.1 Gammaproteobacteria bacterium
CACTACTGCCCGAACGAGACCATCGGCGGAGTCGAGTTTCCCTACGTGCCCGCGACCGGTGCCGTGCCGCTGGTCGCCGACATGTCCTCGACCATCCTGTCGCGCCCCATCGACGTCACGAAATTCGGGCTGATTTATGCCGGCGCCCAGAAGAACATCGGTCCCTCGGGCCTCGTGGTGGTGATCGTGCGCGAGGACCTGCTCGGGCGCGCCCGCAAGGACGTGCCGGCGGTGTGGGACTACGCCGCGATCGCCGCCGAGGACTCGATGTTCAACACCCCGCCGACCTTCTCCTGGTATCTCGCGGGACTCGTTTTCAAGTGGCTGAAGGCGCGCGGTGGCCTCGCGGCCATGGGAGAGCGCAACCGTCTCAAGGCTGAGCGTCTTTATAGCGCTATCGACGGCTCCGGTTTCTACCGCAACCCGGTGGCGCGCGAGTGCCGCTCGTGGATGAACGTGCCGTTCACGCTCAAGGAGGCCGCACTCGAGGGCGCGTTCGCCGCCGAGGCGCGTGCCGCCGGGCTCATCAACCTCGAGGGCCACCGCTCGGTCGGCGGCATGCGGGCCAGCATCTACAACGCCATGCCGATCGAGGGCGTGGAGGCGCTGATCTCCTTCATGCAGGACTTCGCGCGCCGCAGGGGCTGAGGACGAGCGCGCCGTGCCTTTCCGCATCCTCACGCTCAACGACATCAGTGCGCGCGGACTCGCGCGGCTGCCGCCCGAGCGCTACGAGGTCGGTCCGGAGATAAAGCAGCCGGACGCGATCCTGGTGCGCTCCGCCGAGCTCGAGGCCGCGAGCATCCCGGCGGGCGTGCGCGCCATCGCCCGCGCCGGTGCCGGCGTCAACAACATTCCGGTGGAGGCCATGAGCCGGCGCGGCGTGCCGGTGTTCAACACCCCGGGCGCCAACGCCAACGCGGTCAAGGAGCTGGTGCTCGCGGGCCTGTTGCTGGCGGCGCGCAACCTGGGTCCCGCCTGGCTCTTCGCCCGCGGCCTCGCCGGGGATGACGCGGCGATCGATGCCGCGGTGGAGCGCGGCAAGAAGCAGTTCGTCGGCCTCGAGCTCCCGGGGCGCACGCTCGGCGTCGCCGGACTCGGGGCGATCGGCGTCGAGGTGGCGAACTCGGCGCTGGCGCTCGGCATGAAGGTGCTCGGCTACGATCCGCAGATCACCGTGCAGCGCGCCTGGCAGCTGTCGGCGAGCGTCGAGCAGGCGCTGTCGCTCGAGGACCTGTTCGCGCGCTCCGACGCCGTCACCGTCCACGTGCCGCTCAATGCGGCGACCACCGGCCTGGTCAACGGCACGCGGCTCGCGCTCATGCGCCCGGGCGGGATCCTGCTCAACTTCGCGCGCGCCGCCATCGTCGACGATGCGGCGGTCATCGCCGCGCTCGATGCCGGGCGGTTACGCGCCTACGTGTGCGATTTCCCCAGCAACGCGCTCAAGGACCATGCGCGCATCGTCACCCTGCCGCACCTCGGCGCCTCCACCGGCGAGGCGGAGGAGAACTGCGCGGTCATGGCCGCGGAGCAGTTGCGCGAGTTCCTGGAAAACGGCAACGTGAAGAACAGCGTCAACTACCCGGAGGCGGTGCTGCCGCGGCTGCCCGGCACGACGCGTCTCGCGATCGCCAACCGCAACGTTCCGAACATGGTGGGCCAGATCTCCACGGCGCTGGCGCAGCGTCGCATCAACATCGCCGACCTGCTCAACAAGTCGCGCGCCGAGTACGCCTACACGCTGATCGACGCCGACGGTGCGCTCGATGAGGAGCTGCTGGCTGCGATCAGCGCCATCGAGGGCGTGCTGTCGGCACGCATCGTGTGAGCGCATGAAGCGACCGGCCCGCAGGAGTCGCAGCACGCGCCGCGCGGCGTCGCCGGCGGCCGCCCCCGCACCGCGCCCCGACCTCGAGGAGGTACGCGGACGGATCGATGCGGTGGACGTCGAGATCCAGCGCCTGATAAGCGAAAGAGCGCGTCTGGCGCAGCTCGTCGGCATCTCCAAGAGCGGCGCGAGCGGGCGCACCGTGGACTTCTACCGCCCGGAGCGCGAGGCGCAGGTGCTGCGCGCGGCGCGCGAGCGCAACTCAGGGCCCCTCAAGGACGAGGAGGTGCTGCGGCTGTTCCGCGAGATCATGTCGGCGTGTCTGGCGCAGCAGGAGCCGCTCAAGGTGGCGTTCCTGGGTCCCGAGGGCACCTTCACCCAGACGGCGGTGCTCAGCCATTTCGGCCACTCGGTGCGGGCCCTGCCGCTCGCCTCGATCGACGAGGTGTTCCACGAGGTGGAGGCCGCGAGCGCCGATTTCGGGGTGGTGCCGATCGAGAACTCCACCGAAGGCACGATCAACCACACGCTCGACCGTTTCCTCACCTCGCCGCTCAAGATCTGCGGCGAGGTGGAGCTGCGCATCCGGCATCACCTCATGGGAAACATGACGGAGCTCGCGCGCATCGAGCGCGTGTGCTCGCACCCGCAATCGCTCGCCCAGTGCCGCGTGTGGCTCGAGGAGCACCTGCCGGGAGTCGAGCAGGTGCCGGTGTCGAGCAACGCCGAGGGCGCGCGGCGCGCACGGGATGAGAAGGGGAGCGCCGCAATCGCCGGCGCGACCGCGGCGGAAGTGTACGGACTCAAGGTGCTCGCGGCCGAGATCGAGGACCGCGCCGACAACACCACGCGCTTTCTGGTGCTCGGCCGCAAGCTCTTCAGCCCGAGCGGCGCCGACCGCACCACGCTGCTGGTGTCGGTCGGGCATACCGATGCGCCCGGGGCGCTCTACCGCCTCCTCGAGCCGCTCGCGCGGCACAAGGTGAGCCTGACGCGCATCGAGTCGCGCCCGTCGCACCGGCGCAAGTGGGACTACGTGTTCTTCATCGACTTCGAGGGTCACGCGGACGAGCGGCACGTGAAGCAGGCACTGGCGGCGCTCAAGCGCCGGGCGTCGCTGTTCCGCGTGCTCGGCTCCTACCCGCGTGCGGTGCAATGAGCGGCGCCGCCGCGGCCGGCTCCCGGGCGCGCTACCGCGTACAGCCGGGCGGCACGATCGCCGGCACGCTCACGGTGCCGGGCGACAAGTCGATCTCGCACCGCGCGCTCATGCTGGGCGCGATCGCCGACGGCGTCACACACATCGCCGGGTTCCTCGCAGGCGAAGACTGCCTGTCGACGCTGCGCGCACTGGCCGCGCTCGGCGTGCGCTTCGAGAGGCGGGACGAGACGCGGGTGACCGTGCACGGCGTCGGCGCGGCGGGCCTGACGGCGGCGGCCGCGCCGCTCGACATGGGCAACGCCGGCACGGCCATGCGCCTCTTCACGGGACTGCTCGCGCCGCAGAGGTTCAACTCCA
>JASHVF010000116.1 GCA_030039615.1 Gammaproteobacteria bacterium
CCCACCATGAGCAGCAGCCCGCGCTTGAGCAGCACCAGGTCGGCGCATACCTCGGGGAGCCCGAGCGCATCGAGCCGCGGCATGTCGGCGGTGATGTAGCGCATCACCATCGCCGGGAAGCCGCGCTGCAGGAACACGTTGACGCGGAAGCGTCCGAGCCCGGGCTCGGACACCGCGAAGTCGAGCTCGAACTCGCGCGTGAAGTACTCGCGCTGCTCGGGCGACATGAGGGCGTAGGCCGTCTGGCGCACGGTTTCGGGCGTCAGCACCTGGCGGTTGACCGGCAGGATCTGCCCCTCGATCTTGATCTTGATGGGCGCGTTGGAGGTGAAGAACAGGTCCGAGGCCTTCTTCTCCACCATCAGCTTGAACAGCGGCTTGGTGTTGAGCGTCGGATGGCTGGCGGAGGCAGCCGAGGTCACGCTCGCGACCACTTCCGCGCCGGTAAGAGTGGCCTGCGTCCCGGTCGCCTCCAGGGACTGCGCCTTCGCTTCCTTGGCTGCCATCAGATGGTACGCCCGTGGTCTTCCTCGACGACCTTGAGTGCGCCGCCGTCGTCGGTGGTCTTGGCTTCGCGCTTGCCCTCGAGCTTGATGCGCAGCCGCAGCTCGTTCTTGGAATCGGCGTTGCGCAGCGCGTCCTCGTAGGAGATGAAGCCGGTCTCGTACATCTCGAACAGCGCCTGGTCGAAGGTCTTCATGCCGAGACGCGTCGAGCGCGACATCACGTCCTTGATCTTGGCGACATCGCCTTTGAAGATCAGGTCCTGGATGAGCGGTGAATTCAACATGATCTCCATGGCGGCGATGCGGCCGGAGCCGGCCTCGCGCGGAATCAGGCGCTGCGACACCAGCGCGCGGATGTTGAGCGACAGGTCCATGAGGAGCTGATCGCGCCGCTCGTCGGGGAAGAAGTTGATGATGCGGTCGAGCGCCTGGTTGGCGCTGTTGGCGTGCAGCGTCGCCAGCACCAGGTGGCCGGTCTCGGAGAACTGGATGCCGTACTCCATGGTCTCGCGGTCACGGATCTCGCCGATCAGGATGACGTCGGGAGCCTGGCGCAGGGTGTTCTTGAGCGCCGCGTGCCACGACTCGGTGTCGACGCCCACCTCGCGGTGCGTGATCACGCAGCCCTTGTGCGTATGCACGTACTCGACCGGGTCCTCGATGGTGACGATGTGCCCGCGGGTCTTCTCGTTGCGGTAGCCGACCATGGCCGCGAGCGTGGTCGACTTACCCGAGCCGGTACCGCCGACGATGATCACCAGCCCGCGCTTCGACAGCACGACCTCTTTGAGGATCGGCGCCAGGTCGAGCTCCTCGAAGGTCGGGATCTTGGCGTTGATCAGGCGGATGACGCAGCCGGTGGCGGCCTGCTGCACGAAGGCGCTGACGCGGAAGCGTCCGATGCCGGGCGGCGCGATCGCGAAGTTGCATTCCTTGGTGGCGTCGAATTCTTTCGTCTGGCGGTCGTTCATGATGGCGCGCACCAGCGTCGCCGACTGCTCGGCGGTGAGCGCGCGCTCGGACTGCGGGCGGATCTCGCCGTCGATCTTGATGGCCGGGGGAAAGCCGGCGGTGATGAAGAGGTCCGAGGCCTTCCTCTCGGTGACCCGCCGCAACAGGTCCTGCATCAGCTTAATGGCCTGATCGCGATCCATTGATTCCTACCTGCTAATGGTCCCTGGGGCGCCTAGAGGGCATCCTTGTTCTGCGCCTTGTAGCGCGCCTCTTCCTTGCTGACCGTTCCCTTGGCGACGAGCTCGGTGAGGCACTGGTCGAGCGTCTGCATGCCCTGCGCCCCGCCGGTCTGGATGGCGGAGTACATCTGGGCGATCTTGCCCTCGCGGATCAGGTTACGGATCGCGGGGGTGCCGATCATGATCTCGTGGGCGGCGACGCGGCCGCCGCCGTTCTTCTTCATCAGGGTCTGCGAGATGACCGCGCGCAGCGACTCCGACAGCATCGAGCGCACCATGTCCTTCTCCTCGCCCGGGAACACGTCGACGATGCGGTCGATGGTCTTGGCGGCGGAGCTGGTATGGAGCGTACCGAACACCAGGTGGCCGGTCTCGGCGGCGGTCAGCGCCAGACGGATGGTCTCGAGGTCGCGCATCTCACCGACCAGGATGACGTCGGGGTCCTCGCGCAGCGCCGAGCGCAGCGCCTCGCTGAAGCCGAGCGTGTCGCGATGCACTTCGCGCTGGTTCACCAGGCAGCGCTTGGATTCGTGCACGAACTCGATCGGGTCCTCGATGGTGATGATGTGGTCGGGCCGGTTGTCGTTGCAGTGATTCACCATGCCGGCGAGCGTCGTGGACTTGCCCGAGCCCGTCGGTCCCGTGACCAGCACCAGGCCGCGCGGCAGCATGCACAGGTCGCGGAAGATCTTCGGCGAGTTCAGGTCATCCAGCGAGAGGATGACCGAGGGAATGTTGCGGAACACCGCCCCGGCGCCGCGGTTCTGGTTGAAGGCGTTGACGCGGAAGCGCGCCAGCTTTGGAATCTCGAAGGAGAAGTCGGTCTCGAAGAACTCCTCGTAGGCCTTGCGCTGCTTGTCGTTCATGATGTCGTACACCATGGAGTGCACTTCCTTGTGCGACAGCGGCGGCATGTTGATGCGCTTCATATCGCCGTCGACGCGGATCATCGGCGGCACTCCCGAGGACAGGTGCAGGTCCGAGGCGTTGTTCTTGACGGCAAATGCCAGGAGTTGCGCGATATCGACGGCCATTGATGCTCCCTGGGACCCTGCCAAAGGCGCGCGGCAAAGCGACTTGAGCGCGTACGCCTGAGCGGCGGCAGTATAGCGGAGGGGTTACACGTCCAATATGTTACGGGGTCCGCAGAATTTAGCGCAGCGTATCCTCGAGGTGCAGGAACGCATGGCCCGGGCGGCCGCCCGGGCCGGGCGGAATGCGCAGTCGGTCACACTCCTGGCCGTCAGCAAGGCCCAGCCGGCCGAGGTAGTCCGGGCCGCCGCCGATTGCGGGCTCAGGGACTTCGGCGAGAGCTACCTGCAGGAGGCGCTCGCGAAGCTTGATGCGCTGCGGGATCGGGCGCTGCAATGGCATTTCGTGGGGCGCATCCAGGCCAACAAGACGCGCGACATCGCCGAGGCGTTCGCCTGGGTGCACGCGGTCGATCGCCTGAGGATCGCCGAGCGGCTGGCCGCGCAGCGGCCCCACTACGCCGCGCCGCTCAACGTCTGCCTGCAGGTGAACATCGGCGGTGAAGCCAGCAAGGGCGGCGTCGCGCACGCGGAGCTTCCCGGACTGGCGGCGGCCGTGGCACGGCTGCCGCGCCTGGCGCTGCGCGGCCTGATGTGCATCCCGCCGGAGGAGACCGAGGTCGCGCGCCAGCGCGCCTGGTTCCGCGAGCTGCACGGGCTCTACACTGCGCTCAACTCCGCGGGCCTCGGGCTGGACACGCTGTCGATGGGCATGAGCGGCGACTTCGAGGCCGCGATCGAGGAAGGCGCCACGATCGTGCGCGTGGGTACCGCGCTGTTCGGTCCGCGCCCGGCCTGAGCGCCGCGCGCGACGCGAGCGGCTACAATCGCCCCCTCTATGTCCGATCAGCGAATCGCCGTCCTCGGTGGCGGCAACATGGGCCGGGCTCTCATTGGCGGACTGCTGCGCTCCGGCACGCGCCCCGAGCGCGTGAGTGTCGGCGAGACTTCCGAGGCTGCCCGGCTCGCGCTCGCGCGCGAGCTCGGCGTCACCGCCACCGCCGACAACGCGCGCGCCATCGAGAATGCCGCGCTGGTGGTGCTGGCGGTCAAGCCGTACCAGGCGCAGGCGGTGCTCACGGCGCTTGCACCGCTCCTGCAGCTCAGCCGGCCGCTGGTCGTGTCGGTGGCCGCGGGAGCGCGCCTCGCATCGCTCGAGGCCTGGTGCGGCGCGGGCGTACCGGTGGTGCGCGCCATGCCGAACCGCCCCGCTCTGGTCGGTGCCGGCGCCACGGCGCTTTACGCGCCGCCAGGCGTCGGGCCCGAGCTGCGCGCCGCCGCCGAGCGGCTCGCGCGTGCGCTGGGTGAGGTGGTGTGGGTGCCGCAGGAGGATCACCTCGACCTCGTGACCGCACTCTCCGGCAGCGGGCCGGCGTACTTCTTTCTGCTCGCGGAGCTCATGGCAGAGGCGGGCACCGGGCTCGGGCTCGATGCGGCAACCGCCCGGCGGCTCGCCACCGCGACGCTCTACGGCTCGGGCCTCATGGCCGCCACGGCAGATGCGGACCTGGCGGGACTGCGCGAGGCAGTGACCTCCAAAGGAGGTACCACCGCGGCGGCGCTCGCCGTCTTCGCCGGCGCTGACTTCAAGGGCACGGTCGAGCGGGCGCTCGCCGCCGCCGCGCGCCGCAGCCGCGAGCTCGGCGCCCCCGCGGCGGGCCATTCCTGAAGGGCTGGGCTCACCCGTGAGCGCCATCATCTATATCGTCGAGACGCTGCTCTCCCTGGCGCTGTTCGTGGTTCTGGCACGCCTGCTGCTGCAGTTGACGCGCGCCGACTTCCGCAACCCCCTCTGCCAGGCGATCGTGCAGCTCACCAATCCGCTGATCGTGCCGCTGCGGCGCGTGCTGCCGCCGATCGGCAAGGTGGACACCGCCTCGGTGGTGGCGGTGCTGCTGGTCGCGGGCGTGGAGGTGGGGATCGTCTCGGGGCTGCACGGCGCCGGCTGGCCCGACCCCCTGACCTGGCTCGATGCGGTGGCGCTCGAGATCGCGCACACGCTGCTGTGGACCTACTGCTATGCCATCCTCATCTACTGGCTGCTCAGCTTCATTGCCCCCGGCGGCTACTCGCCGTTGCAGTCGGTGCTGAGCTCGCTCTGCGAGCCGGTGCTGCGGCTGTTCCGGCGCATCATCCCGCCGGTCGCGGGCCTCGACCTCTCGCCGCTGTGGGCGACGATCGCGATTCAGGCGATCCTGATTCTGCTGCGTTGAGGGTGCGATCTGCGTTGACGGAACACGCGCTTAGCGCGTACTTCGCATCGTAAGTCGCAGCTTCGCGGCGGCGCCCGGCGGCGCATGCACGCACCGCGGCAGCCGCTCGCGGTCCGTGAAAGCCTACGAAAAAAGGCATTTGCGCAACAGCTGATGAAAAAAAACAGCTTGCCAAAGCGCGCGCATGTGCTATTTTCCGCGCCGATTCTCTTCGCGCGCCGCGATGCGACGCGCGACGCAATATAACCAAATTCTCGAGGAGTACCGCAAAATGGCGAAAAAGGGTGGCGCACCGACGAAGTCGGAAGTCCTGACACACATCTCCAAGGAGACTGGGCTGTCCCGCAAGCAGGTCGGAAGCGTCTTCGATTCGCTCGGCGGCGTGATCAAGAAGAGCCTGCGCGGCGGCGGCCTGTTCACGCTGCCGGGACTCCTGAAGCTGAAGGTCGTGAAGAAGCCCGCCACCAAGGCGCGCGAAGGCATCAACCCCTTCACCGGCGAGAAGATGATCTTCAAGGCCAAGCCGGCCAGCAAGAAGGTGCGCGCGATGCCCTTGAAGAGCCTCAAGGCGATGGTCAACTCGTAAAGAGCGACGAGTTTTCCGCGCAGCGCGGACCCCACGGCCCGGACGGCAGCCGGAAGCTCCGTCCGGGCTTTGTTTTGTGGTCGCTTAGCGCATGAACGCCAGCACGGCGTCGCGCAGCTCGTTGATGCGCCCGTGGAAGAAGTGGCCGGCGCCCGGCAGCACACGCACCACCGGGCGCGCGACGCCTGCGAGCGGCCGACGTGCGGCCGCCCAGCCGAGTACCGCCTCCGGCGGCACCACGTCGTCCGCGTCTCCCAGCACGATGAGCCAGGGACAGCGCGGCTGCGC
>JASHVF010000117.1 GCA_030039615.1 Gammaproteobacteria bacterium
GCGCCCGTCGGCGCAGGGCTCTGCGGCTGCCCCGCCCCGGGCTCGGATTGCGGTTCGGCTTCCGGCGCCGGGGCCGGCGGCTCGGTGGCGCGCGCGGCGCCGCGCTCGTCGGTGAGCTGCGCCAGCGCGTTGAAGACGCTCGAGCAGCGGCCGCAGCGCACATAGCCCTGCGCGACGCGCAGGTCCGCGGCGGTCACGACCAGTGTCAGGGCGCACTTGGGACAGACGGTGTACATCGTCAACGGCGCCGCGCTCTCAGGCAGGCCCAGTCGCCTCGCTCGCCGCAGCCCGTCACATCAAAGCATGCCGCGTAAGCGCCTGTCACGTCGGACACTTCGTGGCGCATCAGCCCTGCGAGCACCGCCTCGCCGCCGGGGCGCAGCAGCGCCGCGAACGCGCCGGCGAGCGCGCACAATGGCGCGCAGAGGATGTTCGCGAGCAGCAGGTCGACTCCGCCCGGCAGATCCGCGGCGCGCTCGTGCACGCGCACCACGCCGGCGACGGCGTTCTCGAGTGCGTTCTCGCGCGTCGCGGTGAGCGCCTGGGGATCGATGTCGAAGCAGTGCACCTCGGCCGCCCCGAGCTTGGCGCTCGCCAGCGCCAGCACGCCCGAGCCGCAGCCGTAGTCGATGACGCGGGCACCGCGCTCAAGATGCGCATCGAGATATCCGAGGCACAACGCCGTACTCGGGTGCGTCCCGGTGCCGAAGGCGAGTCCCGGGTCGAGCCGGACGACGACCGCGTCCGGATCCGCGACCTGCTCGTGCCGCGGGCACACCCACAGCCGCTCGCCAAAGCGCATGGCATGGAAGTCCCTGAGCCACTCGCGCTCCCAGACGCGCTCCGGGAGCACCTGGGCGGTGAGCGCTGCGAGCGGCAGGCCGAGCGCCGCGGCGACTACGCCGGCCACCAGCTGCGGGTCGCTGGCCTCGGGGAACAGCGCCGTGAGCCGCGTCGCCGGCCACAGCCGCACTTCGCCCGGCAACGGCTCGAGCACCGGATCGTCGCGCGCGTCGGCGAAGGTGACCGCAGCCGCGCCGCAGGCGCAGCAGGCGCTCTCGGCGCCGTCGGGATCGAGGGCGCCCAACTCGAACGAGACCGCAACGCCTGTCAACGCAGTCCCAGCCGCCGCTCCAGGTAGTGAATATCGGTGCCGCCCTTCTGGAAGGCGGCGTGGTTGAAGATCTCCTGGTGCAGCGCCACGTTGGTCTTGATGCCCTCGATGACCATCTCGGCCAGCGCATTCTTCATACGGGCGATGGCGGTGTCGCGGTTGTCGCCGTGCGCGATCAGCTTGGCGATCAGGGAGTCGTAGTAGGGCGGGACGTTGTAGCCCGAGTAGACGTGGCTGTCGACGCGGATGCCGGGACCTCCGGGGGCGTGCCACAGGCGGATCGGTCCCGGCGACGGCATGAAGGTCTTCGGGTCTTCGGCGTTGATGCGGCACTCCACGGCGTGGCCGCGGATCTGCACGTCACTCTGCGAGTAGGGCAGCCGCTCGCCGCTCGCGATCAGCAGCTGCGCCTTCACCAGGTCGATACCGGTGACCAGCTCGGTCACCGGGTGCTCGACCTGGATGCGGGTGTTCATCTCGATGAAGTAGAACTCGCCGTCCTCGTAGAGGAACTCCATCGTGCCGGCGCTGCGGTAGCCGACCGCACGGCACGCCTCGACGCAGCGATCGCCCATCAGCTTGCGCTGCCTCAAGGTGATCCCCGGCGCGGGCGCCTCCTCGACCACCTTCTGATGGCGGCGCTGCATGGAGCAGTCGCGCTCGCCCAGGTGGATGACGTTGCCGTGGGCATCGCCCAGGACCTGAAACTCGATGTGGCGCGGTCGCTCGAGGAATTTCTCCATGTAGACCTGATCGTTGCCGAAGGCCGCGCGCGCCTCGGCGCGCGTGATGCCGATGGCGTTGAGGAGTGACGCCTCGGTGTGCACGACGCGCATGCCGCGCCCGCCGCCGCCGCCGGAGGCCTTGATGATCACCGGATAGCCTATGTCGCGCGCCACGCGCAGGTTCTCGTCGGCGTCGTCCCCGAGCGGACCATCGGAGCCGGGCACGCACGGCACGCCGTGCGACTTCATCACCTTGATCGCCGAGACCTTGTCGCCCATGGTGCGGATGGTCTCGGCCTTGGGTCCGACGAACACGAAGCCGGAGTTCTCGACCCGCTCGGCGAAATCGGCGTTCTCGGACAGGAAACCGTAGCCGGGATGAATCGCGACCGAGTCGGTGACCTCGGCCGCCGAGATGATCGCGGGCATGTTGAGGTAGCTCGCGACCGAAGCGGGTGGCCCGATGCACACCGACTCGTCGGCGAGCAGCACGTGCTTCAGGCTGTAGTCGGCGGTCGAGTGCACGGCGACCGTCTTGATGCCGAGCTCGCGGCAGGCCCTGAGGATTCGCAGGGCAATCTCGCCGCGATTGGCGATGACCAGCTTCTCGATCATGGGCCGCTTATTCGAGTACGAACAGCGGCTGGCCGAACTCCACCGGGTCGCCGTTGCGCGCCATGATGGAAGTCACCCGCCCGGCCTTGTCCGCTTCGATCTGGTTCATCATCTTCATCGCCTCGATGACGCACAGCACCTGGCCGAGCTCGACCTCGTCGCCGATCTCGACGAACGGCTTTGCCCCGGGCGAGGGCGCCGCATAGAAGGTTCCGACCATCGGAGCGGTGATGACGTGCTCATTGGGCTTTGGCTTGGCGGCGGCGCCCGGAGCGAGGGCGGCAGGCAGCTCCGGCGCATGGGCCGGCAGCGCCGCCGCGGGTGCCGCCGCATGCACTACCTGCGTGACCGGTGGCGCGTTGGGCGACATGCGGCTGATGCGCACCGCTTCCTCCCCTTCCTTGATCTCGATCTCCGCGATGCCGGATTCCTCCAGCAGCTCGATCAGTTTCTTGATTTTTCGTATGTCCATGCCGGGAATACCCCAGTGTCATGCCGGGCAGAGAGATCTTGAGCCCTAGGCGCCGCGGGCCAGGCGCGCTGCCGCGGCGCGCATCGCCAGCTCGTAGCCGAAGGCACCGAATCCGGCGATTACCCCGACGGCGATGTCGGAGAAATAGGAATGCTGGCGGAAGCTCTCGCGCGCGTGCGTGTTCGACAGATGCAGCTCGATGAACGGCACGCGCGCGCCGAGCAGCGCATCGCGCAGCGCGATGCTGGTATGCGTGAAGGCGCCGGGATTGAAGATGAGAAAGGCGATGCCGTCCGCGGGAGCCTTCTGGATGCGCGCGATGAGCTCGTGCTCGGCGTTGCTCTGGAAGGCGAGGAACTCGTGCCCTGCCTCGCGGGCGAGCACGGCGGAGCGCTTCTCGATCGACTCGAGCGTGTCGGTCCCGTAGATCGCCGGCTCGCGCGTGCCGAGCAGATTGAGGTTCGGGCCGTTCAGCAACAGCACTCGGGCCATGACTGGCAGGTCTTCTTATCGGTCGGGACTACGCAAGCGCGGCGAATGTACCCCAATTCGCCGGCATTTGGATAGGTTCTGGCAGCGATCTGCGAGGATCTCGCAGAACCTGGGCTAATCGCCCCCGGAAGCCGCCGATCCCGCGCGCAGCGCCGCGAGGCGGCGGATCTCCTCGCTGATCTGCGAGCGCGCGTCAGCCAGCGCGAGCCGCCCCGCCCCGAGGTCGGCCAGGCAGGCGAGGATGAACGTCGCCTCGTCGCGATGCAACTCTCCGACCTTCAGCGTCACGATGCGGCCCTGCGCATCCGCGAACACGGTAAAGGGAAGGACGGTGTCCATGCCGAATGCCGTGACTGCCTCGAGGCCCCCCGTCTCTCCCACCAGCACCGGATAGTCGATCTGGAGCTCAGCGGCGAGTTTTTGCACGGGTTCCGGATGATCGACGGCAATACCCACTACTTCGAGATTTTTAGGCGCATTTTCACGGCGGATCGCTCTCAGGAGTGGAATTTCCCGGCGACAGGGCTCGCACCAGCTCGCCCAGAAATTGATGACCAGCGGTCGTCCCTGCCAGTCCGAGAGGCGGTGAGTGACGCCTTTGAGGTCGGGGAGCGAGACCTCCGGCAGCTTCCCCGAGGTGAGCGCTGTCTGCGGTGGGCGAGCCGGTGCTCCAGTCGCAGCGGCGGACTGCGCGGTCGCAGGCAG
>JASHVF010000118.1 GCA_030039615.1 Gammaproteobacteria bacterium
CGTTCGGCGAGCCCCAGCATGTGCAGCATGTCGCGCGCGCGCTGCGTGTTGCCGGCGAGCTGCGCGGCGTAGAACAGCGGCAGCTCGACGTTCTCGAGCGCGCTGGTCCGCGGCAGCAGGTTGAAGGTCTGGAACACGAAACCGATGCGCCGCCCGCGAATGCGCGCCAGCGCCGGCTCATCGAGCCGCGCGACATCGACACCCTCGAGCAGATACTGGCCACGGCTCGGCTTGTCGAGGCAGCCGAGGATGTTCATGAGCGTCGACTTGCCCGAGCCCGAGGCGCCCATGATGGCGACGAACTCGCCGCGGCGAATGGTGAGGCTGACACCGCGCAGCGCATGCACCTCGGTGTCGCCGAGGCGATAGATCTTGACGGCCTCGCGCACCTCGATGATGGGCTCCCCGGGCGGGCGCGCCGCGGGCGCGGTGCTCACGGGTTCGGGCGTGCTCAAAAGCGCGGGCCTCCCGGGCCGCCGCGCAGGCTGTTGCCACCGGGCGGGTTGTTCTGGCCGGGACGCTGCTCGGCGCGCGTCTCGTTGGGGCGCACTGCATTGACGACCACCACGTCGTCCTCCTTGAGATCGTCGCCCGAGACCTCGATCAGCGTGCCGTCGTCGAGACCGGTGCGCACGCGCAGCGGCACGAGCTTGCCGGCGCGCATCACCCAGATCCGCGCCGGGGGACCGCCCTCGCGCCCGCCAAAGCGGCCGCCGTGCCCCCCTCCGGGTGGCTCCCCGCCCGGGGGTCCCTCACCGCGGGAGTGCTCGAACACGGCGGCGCCCGCCTGCTGCCCTTGAGATTCCTGCGACTCGCCCGGGGAGTTGCCGCTGCCGCGCTCGCTGCTCGCGCGGGCCTGGCCGGCGCCGCCTCTTCCCGAACGCTCGCGCGCATAGCCTTCGGGGTTGAAGCGAATGGCCGGCAGCGGCACGCGCAGCACGTTCTTGCGCTCGGCGGTGATGATGTGGCAGTCGGCGGTCATCCCGGGAAAGAGCGCCAGGTCGTCGTTTTTCACGTCCACGACGACGTCGTAGGTAACGACGTTCTGGACGGTGATCGGCCCTTCGCGAACCTGACGCACCGTGCCCCAGAAAGTACGGTTCTGGTAGGCCTGGACGGTGAAGAATGAGCGCTCCCCTGCCTTGACGCCGCCGACGTCGGCCTCGCTAACGTTGGTGTCCACCTCCATGAAGTGCATGTCCTTGCCGATCAGAAAGAGCGGCGACGCGGACAGGCTCGAGACCACCGTCTGACCCACGTCGATGTAGCGCGTGATCACCATGCCGTTCACGGGCGAGGGGATCCTGGTGTAAGCGAGATTCACCTCGGCGCCGTGCAGCAGCGCCTTCTGCTGCGCGACGTTGGCGATGTCGAGCTTCACCTGGGCGCGATCCTGATCGAGCGTCGCCTTGTCGGTGTTGAGCTGTTCCTGCGAGATGATGCCCTCGCCGATCTCCTTCTGGTCGTAGGCGTAGATCTGCTCCTGGTTGGCGACCGCCACGCGGTCCTTGGCGAGCGCCGCCTGCGCCGAAAGCACCGCCGCCTGATCCTGGTCGACCACCACCTGAAACGGCAAGGGATCGAGGGTCGCGCAGATCTGCCCGACGGTGACCATCGTGTTGTAGTCGCAGGTCCAGGTCTTGATGTTGCCCGAGACGAAGGACTCGACCTGGGCCGTGACGATCGGGTTGAGCGTGCCCGTCATCGTGACGGTGCGCTGGATATCACCCCGGCTGACGCCCGCGGTTATGTAGTGCAGCGGGGGCGTTCGCGCGAGCCACCACCACAGGGCGGCGGCGATCATGAGGACGGCGGCCGCTGCGGCCGCCCACAGTCTCGGGCCTCGTAAAGACAGCAATGCGTGCAGGGCGCTGCCCTGCCGGTGGTTTTCGGTTGCCATGCTCGATCAAGGAGTTACACCCGTTTCGGCAGCATGACAGGGACGGCCGCGGCGGGCTGCAAAGCATTGTAAAGGACCCCCGGGCGGGGCGCGCTGCGGGCGCCTGCGCCTCTCCACGGGGGGGTGTGCCGCCGGGCCTGCCTTGGGGTACTGTGCGGGCCCGATGTGGATCGTCAAGCTGGCGCTGCGGCGCCCTTATACCTTCATCGTTCTGGCGATCGTAATACTCCTGCTCGGGGTGTTCTCGATCCTGCGCACGCCCACCGATATCTTCCCGAACATCAACATCCCGGTGGTCGGGGTGATCTGGCGCTATACGGGACTCTCGCCCGATGAGATGGCGACGCGTCTGGTGCTCGGCTCCGAGCGCAACGCGCAGACGACCGTCAACGACGTCGCGCACACCGAATCGCAGTCGCTCTCGGGCACCTCGGTCGTCAAGTACTTCTTCCAGCCGCGCGCCAAGGAGGAGATGTCGTTCGCACAGATCACGGGCGTATCGCAGACGGCCTTGCGCCAGGCGCCGCCGGGCACCAATCCGCCCTACATCCTCGCCTACAACGCTTCCTCGGTCCCGATCATGCAGCTGGCGCTCTCGAGCCCCAGCCTGTCGGAGGCCGAGCTCTTCGACCTCGGCAACAACATCATCCGCACCGGACTTGCGACCGTGTACGGCGCCTCGATGCCCTACCCCTACGGCGGTCTGCAGCGCCAGGTGCAGGTCGACCTCGACCCGGACGCGCTGCGCGCGCAGGGGCTTTCCGGCAACGACGTCACCAACGCGATCGCCAACCAGAACCTGATCCTGCCGGCCGGCACGCAGAAGATCGGCGATCGTGAGTACTTCGTCGAGGTGAATGCCAGCCCGCAGACCATCGACGAGCTCAACAACCTCCCGGTGACCACGCGCAACGGCAGCATCGTCTACGTGCGCGACGTGGCGCACGTGCGCGACGGCTATCCGCCGCAGACCAACATCGTGCGCCGCGACGGCCATCGGGGCGTGCTGATGAGCGTGCTCAAGACCGGCAGCGCCTCGACCCTCGACATCATCAGCAGCATCAAGGAACGCCTGCCGGGGATTCGCGCGGCGCTGCCGCCGGACTTTCACATCGACGTGGTGGGCGATCAGTCGCTGTTCGTGCGCTCGGCGATCGAGGGCGTGGTGCGCGAGGCGGTGATCGCCGCGGCGCTCACCGCGCTCATGATCCTCCTGTTCCTCGGCAGCTGGCGCAGCACGCTGATGATCGCCATCTCGATCCCGCTGTCGATCCTCGCGTCCATCATCTGCCTGTCGGCGCTCGGCGAGACCATCAACATCATGACACTCGGGGGCCTCGCGCTCGCGGTCGGCATCCTGGTGGACGATGCGACCGTCACCATCGAGAACATCAACTGGCACCTCGAGCGCGGCGAGGACGTGGAACCCGCGATCCTGGCGGGCGCGCACGAGATCGCCCTTCCCGCGCTGGTGTCGACGCTCGCGATCTGCATCGTGTTCGTGCCGATGTTCATGCTGGTCGGCATCGCGCGCTTCCTCTTCATCCCGCTCGCCGAGGCGGTGGTGTTCGCGATGCTGGCCTCCTACCTGCTGTCGCGGACCCTGGTGCCGACGCTCGCGAAGTACTGGCTGCAACGCCACGACCCGCAGGCCGCGCCCCATGCCAGCGGGGTGTTTGCGCGGCTGCAGCTGCGCTTTGCCGAGGGCTTCACGCGGCTGCGCGATCGTTACGGCGCGTTGCTCGACCGGGCGCTCGGTGCCGGCACGCGCTTCGCGGGACCGTTCCTCGCGGCCATGGCGCTCACCGCGCTGCTCGCCTTCCCGTTCGGGCGCTACCTGCCGGGACTCGGGCAGGACTTCTTTCCGAGCGTCGACGCCGGGCAGATCCTGCTGCACCTGCGCGGGCCCACCGGCATCCGCATCGACGAGACCGCCGCGCTCTGCGACCGCGTCGAAGCGACGATCCGCGCAATCATTCCGGGCCGCGAGATCGCCAGCCTGGTCGACAACATCGGCGTGCCCTACAGCGGCATCAACCTCACCTACTCGACCTCGGCGCCGGTCGGCCCCGGAGACGCGGACGTGATGGTGAACCTCGCCGCCGGCCACCGGCCGACCAACGAATACGTACAGGCGCTGCGCGCGCGGCTGTCGCGCGACTATCCGGGAGTCATGTTCGCCTTCCTGCCGGCCGACATGGTGAGCCAGATCCTGAACTTCGGTCTGCCCGCGCCGCTCGACGTGCAGGTGTCGGGCTTCAAGGTCGACGCCAACCGCGCCTACGCCAACGCGCTGCTCGCGCGCATGCGCACCATCCCGGGGGCGGTGGACCTGCGCATCCAGCAGGCCTACGACTATCCGCAGATCAACGTGGACGTCGATCGCAGCAAGGCGGCGCTCCTCGGCCTCACCGAACAGGACGTCGCGGGCAACCTGCTGGTGGCCCTCTCCGGCAGCTTCCAGACCACGCCCTCCTTCTGGATCGATCCGCAGAACGGCACCCAGTACAACGTGCAGGCGCAGACCCCCCAGTACCGCCTCACCTCGCTCCCCGACCTCGGCACCACCCCGATCACCGGTCCCGCCGCGCCCGCGGGCCGCGCGCAGCTGCTCGCCAATCTCGCCAACTTCCACCGCAGCGTGGGTCCGGCGGTGGTGAGCCATTACGACGCCACGCCGGTCATCGACATCTACGGCGCGCTGCAGGGCACCGATCTCGGCTTCATGGCGGCGCAGATCAACAAGCTGGTCGCCGACACCCGGGGCGAGCTGCCGCGCGGCTCCAGGGTCACGGTGCGCGGCCAGGTGACGACCATGACCGAGTCCTTCAATGGACTGCTGATCGGGCTGGCCGGCGCGGTGATACTGGTCTACCTGCTGATCGTCATCAATTTCCAGTCGTGGCTCGATCCCTTCATCATCATCACGGCGCTGCCCGCGGCGCTCGCCGGCATCGTGTGGATGCTGTTCCTCAGCCACACGCCGGTGAGCGTGCCGGCGCTCACCGGCGCCATCATGTGCATGGGTGTTGCGACCGCCAACAGCGTGCTGGTGGTGAGTTTCGCCCGCCAGCGCATGGATGCGGGCGACGACGCCCGGCACGCCGCCCACCAGGCCGGCGTGACCCGCTTCCGCCCGGTGCTCATGACCGCGCTCGCGATGATCATCGGCATGGTGCCGATGGCGCTCGGTCTCGGCGAGGGCGGCGAGCAGAACGCCCCGCTCGGCCGCGCGGTGATCGGCGGGCTGGTGTTCGCCACCGTGGCGACGCTGTTTTTCGTGCCGACGGTGTTTACACTTGTCCACGGACGAAACGCCGCGGCGCCCGTCCCCGGAGCCCCCGATGTCTGAGATGTCCCCCGCCTCCCCGCCCGCCCGCGATCCGCGCGTCAAGCGCTATGTCACGATCGCGGTCGGCGTCGCGGTCGTGCTCGCCGCCTGGGGGATCCTGAGCCGTCTGTACGCGCGCATTGTGCTCGAGCGCGCCGCCGGCGATGCGGCGATATTCACCGTGGCGACCACGCATCCGCTGCGCGGCCCCGGCTCCGACCTGCTGGTGCTGCCGGGCAGCGTGCAGGCCTTCTACGAGGCGCCGATCTA
>JASHVF010000010.1 GCA_030039615.1 Gammaproteobacteria bacterium
TACCAGCTGACCCACCCGCGCTCCCGCCAGCGCTCTAATGAAGGCATCTTCAGGGGCACCGAAGAGGCGATCGCCATGGCCGTGATGTACACGGCCAATCACCTCAAGGTGCGCGCCATCGTGGCGCTTACCGAATCGGGCGAGACGCCGCTGTGGATGTCGCGCATCCGCGCCGACATCCCGATCTACGCCTTCACGCGCCACGAGGGCACGCGCCGCCGTGTGACGCTCTATCGCGGCGTCTACCCGGTGATCTTCGATGTGACCAGCTCCGCCTCGGTGGCGCAGCTCTACCGGGCACTGTTCAGCCGGCTGCTCGAGCTCAAGCTCGTCGATCTCAACGACCTCGTGATCCTCACCAAGGGCGAGCTGTCGGGCGTGCAGGGCGGCACCAACTCCATGCAGATCCTGAAAGTGGTGCTCGACTGAGCGCAGCGCTGCGCCTGCTGGTGCGCGCGGGCCTGGCGGCGGCGCTGCTCGCCGTGGCCGTGATCGCCGTGCCCTACGGGATGCTGCTGGCATCGCTGCCGCGGCTGGACGGCTCGCTCCCCGCCGCCGGTCTCGGGAGCGCCGTCGAGATCAGCCGCGATGCCCGCGGCGTACCGACCATCGAGGCGGCCGACCGGCTCGATCTCGCCTACGGCACCGGCTTCGTGCACGGCCAGGACCGTTACTTCCAGATGGACCTGTCGCGGCGGCTCGCCGCCGGGGAGCTCTCCGAGCTCTTCGGGCAGGTGGCGCTGGACGAGGACCGGAAGACGCGTCTGTTCCGGCTGCGCAGCGTCGCGCAGCGGGTGCTCGCTCAGGCGAGCGAGCCGCAGCGCGCGCTGCTCGAGGCCTACACGCGCGGCGTCAACGCGGGGCTCGCGAGCCTCAAGTCCCGACCCTGGGAGTACTGGGTGCTCGGCACGCCGCCCGCGCCCTGGCGTGCCGAGGACACCGTGCTGGTCACCTACGCCATGTGGTGGGACCTGCAGTCGGGTGACTGGGGCGACGAACGGTTGCGACAGGCCGTGAACGCGCGCCTCAAGGGGCCGGACTGCGGCGCCTGGAAGTGCGTCATGCAGTTCCTCTACCCGCAGTTCACCGAGTGGGATGCACCGGTCGGAATGGAAGCGCCGTTCGTTCCCCCCGAGCTGCCCGCGCCCGAGGTGCTCAATATCCGGGCGGCACCCCCGGCAGCGGCGCCGCACGCCGCGGCGGCCCGAGCGGTGAGCTCCGAGGCGCGTGCCGGCAGCAACAACTGGGCGCTCTCCGGCCATCTCACCGCCAGCCGCGCGGCGCTGGTGGCCAACGACATGCATCTCAACCAGCGCGTGCCGGCGGTGTGGTACCAGGCGCGGCTGCGCACCGCGGGCGCCGCCGGCGCGCCGGGCCTCGATCTCGCCGGGGTGACGCTGCCCGGAACACCGCTGCTGGTGGCGGGCTCCAATACCCACATTGCCTGGGGCTTCACCAACAGCGCCGGCAACTGGGTGAGCGTGACGCGCGTGCCGTGCACGGCGGTCGGCGAGCAGGATCTGACCACCGCCGCCGGGAGCGTCGCGCTCAGCGTGACGCGCGAGACCATCCACGTGAAAGGCGCGAGCGATGCGCTGCTCGCGGTGAGATCGGGTCCGGCCGGCGTGCTGTGGCAGGCCGAGCCCGAGCGGCAGAGCTGCTGGTTCGTCGGCTGGCTGGCGCAGCTGCCCGAGGCGACCAACATGAACCTGGTGGAGCTCGAGCACGTCGCAAGCGTGGCCGAGGCGCTCGACCTGGCGCCCACGATCGGCATCCCGCACGAGAACTTCGTGGTCGGCGACCGCGAGGGCCACATCGGCTGGAGCATCTTCGGCCGCATCCCGGACGACAGCGGCGCGGGGCGTGCGCTCGGGGGCGTTCCCTGGACCACCACGGCGGACCACCCGCGGCTCCTCGACCCGCCGCGCGGGCGCATCTGGACCGCCAACGCGCGTGTCAGCGTCGATCCGAAGGAGCTCGCGCTCATCGGCGGCGTGGACGCGCCGCTGGCCGCGAACTACGCGCTCGGGGCGCGTGCCCGGCAGATCCGGGGCGACCTGTTCCAGCTCGGCGGCAACCTCAAGCCGGAGACTCTCATGGGCGTGCAGCTCGATGACCGCGCGCTGTTTCTCGCCCGCTGGCACGCGCTGCTGCTGCACATGATCGACGACGCGAGCGCCAAGGCGCACCCACAGCGCGCGCAGGCGCGCCGCCTGCTCGAAGCCTGGAAGCCGAACGCCGACGTCGACTCGGTCGGCTATCGCCTGGTGCAGAGCTTCCGCCAGCGTACCCGCGATGCGGTCTGGGAGATGCTGCTCGCCGCACTCGCGGTTCCCGCGGATTACAACACCGGGCCGCCGTTGCAGTTCGAGACGCCGCTGTGGCAGCTCGTCAGCCGCCAGCCCCCGTACCTGCTGTCGAGCGAGTACCCCGACTGGCGCACCTTCCTCGATACACAGCTCGATGCCACCATCGCGGATCTCGCCAGGAGCTGTGCGGCGCTCCCCCAGTGCACCTGGGGCAGGCAGAACGTCGTGCGCATCCGCCATCCGCTCTCGGCGGCACTGCCGCAGCTGGCGTGGCTGATCGACATGCCGGTGCTGCAGCTCCCCGGCGATCACAACATGCCGCGGGTGCAGGACGGTGCCTTCGGAGCCTCGGAACGCTTTGCGGTCTCCCCGGGCCGCGAGCAGGACGGCTACCTCGACATTCCGGGCGGGCAGAGCGGCCACCCGCTGTCGCCGTACTACCGCTCGGGCTTCGCCGCCTGGGCGCAGGGCGTGCCGCAGCCCTTCCTGCCAGGGCCGGCCGCCCACACCCTGCTGCTGAAACCGAACTGATTTGGCGACGTTCTGAGGGGTGTTGGCGCGTGCGGCGCGACGCCCGTCACACGGGATTGCGCGCCGCAGGTTTCATAATAGGGGCCGGATAGGATCACGAATGGACGGCTTCGGCGAAACCGGGTTGTGGCCGGCCGAGCGGCCTACCGTCGGGCTGGTGCTGACGGGCGGCGGCGCGCGTTCCGCGTATCAGGTGGGCGTGCTGCTCGCGCTCGCGGAGCTGCTGCCGCGCGCCCGCAACCCCTTCCAGGTCATCGTCGGAACCTCCGCCGGCGCGGTCGCGGCGAGCGTGCTGGCGGCCGAAGCGCATCGCTGGCGGCGCGCGGTCGCCGGGCTCGAGCGCGTCTGGGCGAACTTCCGCTCCGAGCAGGTGTTCCACGTCGACGCCCCGCATATGCTGCGCGCCGGTGCGCACTGGGTGCTGGCCCTCATGTCCGGCGGCCTGGTGCTGTCGCCGCCCAAGTCCATGCTGGACAACTCGCCGCTGCGGGAGCTCCTCGAGCGGCATGTCGACTGTGCCGGCATTCGCCGCAGCATCGCCCGCGGGCATCTGCGCGCTTTCTCGCTCTGCGCCACCAGCTACGCGAGCGGCCAGTCGGTCGCCTTCTTCGACGGCATCGATTCGATCCACGACTGGTCGCGGTCGCAGCGCATCGGCCGTCGCTGCGAGCTGACGCTCGATCACCTGATGGCGAGCGCCGCGATCCCGCTGCTGTTCCCGCCGATGAAGATCGACGACGAGTACTTCGGCGACGGCGCCATGCGGCAGCTGAACCCGCTGAGTCCCGCGATCCACCTGGGAGCCGACCGGCTGCTGGTCATCGGCGTGCGCGCGCGGCGCGCCGCCGGCGTCAGCGTGAGCCGGGTGCAGGCGCTGATGCCGAGCCCGGGAGAGATCTTCGGCTACATGCTCGACACGCTGTTTACCGATCAGATCTACGGCGACCTCGAGCAGCTCGAGCGCATCAACACGCTGGTGGAGAGCGCCCCCGACGCCGCTCGTGGCGAGCGTCACGTCGAGACGCTGATGCTCGCCCCGAGCGTCGACCCGCGCGAGATCGCCGCGCGGCACCTTGCCGAGATCCCGCGCGGGCTGCGGGCACTGCTGCGCGTGATCGGCGGGCGCGACGCCTCGGGCTCGCAGCTGGTGAGCTATCTGATCTTCGAGGCCGGCTACACCCGCGCGCTCATCGAGCTCGGCTACCGCGACGCGATGGAGGCGCGCGCCGCGCTCATCGCCTTCATGACCGGCGCGCGCCTGCCGGCGGTGCTGACGGCGCCCGGAGTTGCGCAGGCGACCTGAAGCCTTCGACAATCCGTCCCATGCTATTCACCGAGGCGCAGCGCACCCTGCAGCAGTTCCTGGCGCCGCTCACGCTCGATGAGTTTCTCGACCGCACGTTGAGCGGCAGCTTCCGCAAGCTCGACGGCGCCGGCGCCGGCGCCGCCGACCGCGTGGCGCTGCTCGGGCCGGACCCGCGCGCCGTGCTCGCCGCGGCCTTTCAGCTCGCGCCCAGGCTCACCTTCCATTCGGCCAATCCGCTCGGCTCCCCTCCCTCGCTCGCAGGCGTGACCGATGCCGACGACTTCCGGGCGCGCATTGCGCAGTTCCACGCGCGCAATTACTCGGTGCGCTTCCCGGAGCTGCGGCCGCTCTCGCCGGCGCTCGACCATCTGGCGCGCGCGCTCGAGATGCTGCTGCAGCAGCCGGTGACCAGCTCGGCGTTCTGGAGCCTCGGCGGCATGCGTGCTCCGGTGCATTACGACGATCACGACCTCCTCGTCGTGCAGCTGCTCGGTGCCAAGCGCTGGCACGTCGCCGATTCCTCGCAGCTGCCCAATACCTGGGCCTATGCGCCCGCCGAGAGCCTGGAGCTCGGAGCGCACACCAGCTTCGACGTGCAGCCCGGCGACCTCGTGTATCTGCCGCGCGGCACGGTGCACAGCGTCGACTCGACCGCCGAGTCGCTGCACCTCTCGATCGGCTTCACGCCGCTCACGCTGCGCGAGGCGCTGATCGCCGCGCTCGATCAGCTCGCGGACGCCGACCGCACGCTGCGCGCCACGGTGGGCGGGCGGCTCGGCTACCAGGTGCGCGGCGCGGGGCTCGAGCGGCTGACGCCGCTCCTGCTCGACGGCGTCGAGCGGCTGCGGGCGGCATGCCGCACGCCGGGCTTCCTGGCCGCGGCGCTGCAGCTGCGCGCGACGCGCACCGTCGCCGCACTCACGCCTTTGCCGGCCCCGCCGCCGCCGCCGCCCGTGCTCGGGCTCGACACCGAGCTCGAGCAGACCGCGGTCGCTTTCTGCCACCTGACCGCCCGAGCGGGCAGCATCGACTTCACCTATCCCGGCGGGCACCTTTACCTGCACGCCGGCGCCGACCAGGCCGTGCTCTACATGGTCAACACCCCGAGGTTCCGCATCCGCGACATTCCGGGGGATCTCGGCGAGGACGTGCGAGTGTCGCTCGCCGCGCGCCTGGTCGAGGTCGGCTTTCTGAAACCCGTCTGAACGATCAGGAAGAGCTTGCCGCCAGCGACCGCGGCCGTGGCCGGAACATGCCGGTGTCCGCAAGTCCCGTGTGGCGCGCCGTGACGTTGGGGAACTCCGCGCCGAAATCCTCCGCCAGCCGGTCGACGATGTAAACCGAGCGGTGCTGTCCGCCCGTGCAGCCGACCGCCACCGTGAGGTAGCCGCGGTTGCTCGCCTGGTACTCGGGCACGCGCGCGCGCATGAAGCGCACGATGTCCACGATCAGCCTGCCGACGTCGGTGTGCTTCTCGAGAAAGCGCACCACCTCCGGGTCGCGGCCGCTGAGGTTGCGCAGCCCCGGTTCCCAGTAGGGGTTGGGGAGCGCGCGCGCGTCGAACACGAAGTCGGCATCCCCGGGGATGCCGTCCTTGAAGCCGAAGGATTCGAAGGTGATCGACAGGCGGTCGGCGGCGCGCTGCTCGACCCGCTGGTGGATGATCTCGCGCAGCCCGTGCACGCCCATGCGCGAGGTGTCGATGACCAGGTCGGCCGCCGACACCACCGGCTCGAGCAGCCGCCGCTCGAGCGCCATCGCCTCGCGCAGCCCGACGTCGCTGCGGCTCAAGGGATGGCGGCGGCGCGTCTCGGCGAAGCGCCGCAGCAGCTCATCCTCGCCGGCGATCAGAAAGATCACCTCGACCTGCAGCCCGCTGCGCTTCAGCTCGTCGATCAGCTGCGGAACACTGGCGATCTCGGCCGCGGTATTGCGGGCATCGAGCCCGATCGCGGTGCGCTCATAGGTGGATTCGGGGCTGCGCACCGTGAAGGAGATGAACGGCTTGAGCAACGCCGCCGGGATGTTGTCGATGCAGTAGAACCCCAGGTCCTCGAGCATGTGCAGGGCCACGCTCTTGCCGGAGCCCGACAAGCCGCTGAGGATGACGATGCGCACGGGCGGGTATGTTCATCCACCTGAGCGCCCGCCGCAAGCGCGGCTGCCCGAGCTAGGCGCGCGGCGTGCGCCGCAGCTTCGGGGCGTGGTGATCGGCGCGCTTTTCCTTGTGCTTCTTGATGGAGCGGTCGAGCTTGTCGGCCAGCAGATCGATGGCCGCGTACATGTCTTCTTCGGTCGCGTGCGCGTGGATGGCGCTGCCACGCACGTGCAGGGTTGCTTCGGCCTTCTGGCGCAGCTTTTCCACCGTCAGCACGCAGTGCACGTCGATGACGCGGTCGAAATGCCGGCCGATACGCCCCAGTTTCTTGGTGACGTAGCCGCGCAGCGAGGGAGTGACTTCGACGTGGTGCCCGGTGAGGTTGAGCTGCATAGTCCGTCTCCTTCTTGGTGGTGTCTTCCAGTTATGAATGCCGAAGGGCTGCGTCCGCCCGCGCTCATAGCTGCGCCATCCCGGCGCGCCGGCGCTCGCTGGAGGAGGGGATCCCCATCGCTTCGCGATACTTGGCGACCGTGCGGCGCGCCACCGAGATGCCCTCGCCCGAGAGCAGCTCGGCGATGCGGCCGTCGTTGAGCGGGTTCTCCGGGTCCTCTTCCTTGACGAGCTTGCGGATCTTGGCGCGGATTGCGGTCGAGGAAGTGCCGGAGCCGTCGGCCCCCTCGACCTGACTCGAGAAGAAGTAGCGCAGCTCGAATACGCCGCGCGGCGTGTGCATGTACTTGCCCGAGGTCACGCGCGAGATGGTCGACTCGTGCATGGCGACCGCTTCGGCGATGTCGCGCAGGATCATGGGCCGCATGTGCTCCTCGCCGTGCTCGAGGAAGGCCGTCTGGCGCTCGACGATCGAGCGTGCCACCTTGATGAGCGTCTCGTGGCGGATCTCCAGGCTCTTCAGCAGCCAGCGCGCCTCCTGCAGCTGCGCGCGCATGCCGGCGTGGCTGGCGGCGCGGCCGATGAGACTCGCATAGCCCTGGTTGAGGCGCACGCGCGGCAGCGTCGCGGGGTTCATCTCGACCCCCCAGCCATGCTCGGTGCGGCGCACGAACACGTCCGGCACGACGTACTGGGCGGCACCGGCGCTCACGGTGGAGCCGGGGCGCGGATGGCACGAGCGCACCAGTGCGAGCGCGCTCGCGATCTCTTCCTCGCTGGCGCGCAGCTCACGCTTCAGCAGCGAGAGCTCCCGCTCGGCCACCAGCTCGAGATGGTGGCGGGCGATCTTGAGCGCCGTGTCGAAGCCCGGGGTGGCGGGGTCGAGCTGGCGCAGCTGCAGCTCGATGCACTCAGCGACCGAGCGCGCGCCTACGCCTGCCGGGTCGAGCGCCTGCACCCGCTCGAGCACCGCCTGCACCTCGTCGGCGCCGCATTCGATCTCCGGGCGCAGCGTCTGTGCGATCTCCTCGAGCGATTCGGTGAGATAACCGTCGTCGCTGATCGCGTCGACGATGGCGCTCGCGATCGCGAGCTCCCGGGGTGCGAGCCGCGCGAGCTCGAGCTGCCACAGCAGGTGATCCTGCAGCGACTGGCCGGCGTCGTCGGCGTAGTCCTGCTGCCGTTCCTCGTCCTCGCCGCTCCAGGGCGTGTCCGCGGGACCGGTGTTCTGCTGGCTCCAGGGCTCGTCCAGCACCTCCACGGTGCTCTCGCGGCGGCTCTCGGCGGGCGGCGGGGGCTCAGGCAGAGCCACCACCTCGAAGGTGCCCGTGCCTTCGGTCTCTTCCAGCTGCTCGAGCATCACGTTCTTCTCGAGCAGCTCGCGGATGTGCGCCTGCAGCTCGAGCGCCGGTAGTTGCAGCAGCCTGATCGCCTGCTGCAGCTGCGGAGTCATGGTCAGTTGCTGGCCAAGCTTCAGCTGCAGTGACGGCTTCAGCATGATGGCTTGCGAGGGGAGCGGGCGTCCTGCCCTACGGTTAACATTTCTTAACGCCTTGAAAATTCAGGGTTAACACGACCTGATCCGCGGTTGGCCTCAGAGCCGGAACGTCTCGCCCAAGTACACCTCACGGACTTGGCTGTTGGCAAGGACTTCTTCGGCAGTTCCTGATGCAATGACCGTGCCTTGATTGACGATGTAGGCCCGGCTGCACACGCCGAGCGTCTCGCGGACGTTATGGTCAGTGATCAGCACGCCGATGCCGCGCTGGGTGAGCTCGCGGATGATGCGCTGGATGTCGAGCACCGAGAGCGGGTCGACTCCGGCAAAGGGCTCATCGAGCAGCATGAAGCGCGGCTCGGCCGCCAGCGCCCGCGCAATCTCGACGCGCCGCCGCTCGCCGCCGGAGAGCGACATGCCGAGGGTGCGGCGCACGTGCCCGATGCGCAGCTCCTCGAGCAGCTGCTCGAGCCGCTGCTCGCGCGCGCCGCGCTCGAGATCGTCGCGCAGCTCGAGAATGGCGAGCACGTTATCCTCGACCGAGAGCTTGCGGAACACGGATGCTTCCTGGGGCAGGTAGCCGAGCCCGAGCTGCGCGCGCCGATGCATGGGCAGCAGCGTCACGTCGCGGTTGTCGAGCTGGATGCGGCCCGCATCGCAAGGTATGAGTCCGACGATCATGTAGAACGCGGTGGTCTTGCCGGCGCCGTTCGGCCCGAGCAGACCGACGACTTCGCCGGCCGCGACCTCGAGCGACAGATCATTCACCACCGGGCGGGACTTGTAGCTCTTGGCGAGGCCCGTGGCCCGGAGAAAGGTCATGATTTGGGGGCGGGCTCCGCTGCCGGCGCCGGTGGTGCCGCGGACGGCGCATCCGCCTTCGGCTCCTCGCAGCCTGCCTCCGGCTTGGTGGGGTGCGGCACGATGTTGATGTGGACGCGCTGGTCAGCGCCGCTGCCGGCGGCGGCGGGCGGCGTGACGGCCTGGATCTGCTGCTCGCGAATGTTGTAGACCAGCAGCGGACCCCACATCTGGTTCTGGCCGTCGCACACCCAGGCGTCGTTGCTGAGCCGCACGGTGCCGTCATTCACGTCATAGAGAATCTCGTCGGCGTGCCCGCGCGCGATCTGCTCGGAGTTGGGACGCTTCTGCTCGAACTCGGCCGGCTTGCCGGTGATGGTGGCGCGCGCGATGTGGTAGTCCTTGAACTCCACGACCGCCGTGTCGGAGCGCAGGCTGCCGCGCTGCTCGCCGTCGATGTGCACGTCGCCTTCGAAATTCCAGCGGCTGTTGGCGAAGTTGAGTCCGCTGGCGCGTGCCCGGTCGGCGGAGACGCGCATGTTGCCCTGCGAGATCACTACGTTCTTCAGTACCACCTCTTTGGTGTGGAAATCCACCTCCGAGCCACCCGATGCGTCCACGTGCACCGGCTGGCCGCTGAAGTCCGGCAGCGGTGTGCCGCTCGCGGCCGAGGCTGCGCCGGCGAGGGCCGCCAGTGCCCACGCGGCGAGCAGCGCGCCGGGCTTAGGGGAGGTAGGAGCCATGGACGGCGGATTCTAGCTGCACGCGACCCTCCTTCAAGCGTGCGATCAGACCCCTGGCATGCAGCTCGTTGCCTGACAGGGTGAGGGTGACCGGATCGCTGGTGCTGGCGATCTGCGTACGCGTGTCGAAGGACAGGTGCTCGGTGGAAATCTCCGCCGGATCCTGCGTGCCGGGCAGCGTGCCGGCGAGGTGCACCGCCCCGTCGAGCTCCACGATGCCGGTGTCCTCGCCGAGCTGGCCGCGCTGCGCGCGCGCCGTCCATTGCTCGCCGGCGTCGGGGCGGAAGCCCATCTGTACGTTGGTGAGCTGCACGGTGCTCTGGTCGGGCTGCTGGTTGATCTCGGCGGCATCGAGCGTATAGAGCGGCTGGCCGTCGGCTCCGGTCTGCACCAGGCGCGCCGTGAGGGCCGAATAGCCGGGATCGTGCACGGGTGCGCCGGCGGCGCTCGGCGCCACCGTCTCGCGCTGCGGCCCGGAGAGCAGCACCACGCCGACGATGAGCGCCAGCACCGCGAGCACCGCGAACAGCCGGTAGATCATCGCCGCACCGGCCGCACGCAGCGCGCGAGCAGCAGATCGCACACCTCGCGCACCGCGCCGCGCCCGCCGTCGGCCTGGGTGACGAAGTCCGCCGCCGCTTTTGCCTCCGGACGCGCGTCCGCCACGGCCACCGCCACGCCGGCCCTGGCCAGCGGCCCCAAATCCACCACGTCATCCCCGATATAACACACCTGGTCCCAGCCGATTTTTTCGG
>JASHVF010000119.1 GCA_030039615.1 Gammaproteobacteria bacterium
GTTCGAATCATCGACGATCATGAGCTTCATGGGCCGTCTTACGTTCATCGGGCGTCCTTCAGGCAACCGCGCTGTTGCCCGCGGCCTGGCCGGCCGGCAGCGAGATCTTGAAGCGCGTGTACTTGCCCGGATGCGTGCTGACACCGATCTTGCCGCCGAGGGCGTAGACGCTGCGCGCCACGACGTCCATGCCGACGCCGCGGCCGGCATCCATCGAGACCTCGTCCTGGGTGGAGAAGCCCGGGCGGAAGATGAGCGCCATCGCGGTGCGCGTATCCATGGCGGCGGCGTCCTCCTCGCTGATCAGCTGCTGACGCACCGCGGCGGCCTTGAGCGTTTCGGGTGCGATGCCGGCGCCGTCGTCCTCGAATACCAGATCGAAGCCCTCGGCGCTGCGCTGGAAGGCGACGCTGACGACGCCGACGTCCTGCTTGCTGAGCGAGCGGCGCACCTCGGGTGACTCGATGCCGTGCACGGCGGCGTTGCGCAGCATCTGGATCAGGCAGTCCTTCACGGTGGCCACGTAGGGAGCGGGCACTTCGTTGAGGCCCGCGAGCTTCAGGCGGAAGCGTTTGCCCTGATCCTGCGCGAGCCGCTCGGCGAGCGAGTGCAGCGTCGGGGTGAGGTCCTCGGCACGGCGCGCGAACTGCTGGCCGCCGCGCGGCTGGGCCTCGGCACGCGGCGCCGGGGCGGGCGGCGGCGGCGGCGCCGACACCGGCGGGGCGCTGAACGCCGTGGTGCCGCTGCCGGGGACGGGGGCATTTTCCTTGAGCGCGGTGAGGCGCCCGGCCATCTCGCGTACCGAGCGCAGGTGCGCCAGCAGCTCATCGAGCTTGAGCACCATCGGCAGGAAGTCGTTGCCGGACAGCTCGGCTTTCTTCTTCAGCTCGCTGACGATGTCCTCGAGCGAGTGCACGCGCGCGGCGATGCTCGACAGATTGAGTGCCGAGGCTTCGCCCTTGATCGAGTGCAGCTCGCGGAACAATCCGGAGAGCTTCTTGCGGAACTCGGCGTCGGTGCGCGCCGGCTCCTTGAGGATGGTGTTGACGAGCTTGAGTCCGGTCTCGGCACCGTCGAGGAACGACACCAGCTGCAGCGGGTCGATGTGCATCATCGCCAGCATCATGTCGACCTGCGCGTTGGCGTTGTCCTGCGACTCCTGCAGCTCGCGCGCCAGCAGCACGCTCGAGGTGATGTCGCCGACCGAGCACAGCACGTGCTTGATGCCGCCGGGCCCCATGACGCGGTGGAAGTCGAACTGCAGGTAGCGCGTCTCCTTGCCGCCATGGCTGTTGTCCATGGTGATCTCGAGCTGACCCAGCGGGTTGATGCTCTTCATCAGGTTCTCGTGGGCGCGCTCGCCCCACAGGAGCTTGATGTACTTGGTGGCGGTGGCGAGCGTCGCCGCCGGCACCAGGTCCTTGAGCAGCTCCTCGAACGAGAGTCCCGCGAAGTCTTCGCGGCCGAACATGCGTCCCAGCGCGTCCGACCACACCGAGCCGATGCGATAGTCGGCATCGAGCAGGAAGAAGCCCTCGCGCACCGTCTTGAGAATGTCGCGGGTCTGCTCCTGCGCTTCGCGCGCCACGCGCTCCTGGCGCGAGCGGGTGAACTGCAGCCAGGAGGCGGCGGCGGCCAGCACCAGCGCCGCCAGCACGCCGATGAACAGCAGCGTGCGCAGCCGCGTGGCGGCCTCCGAGGCATCGCGCTGCAGCGTGCTGGCGAGCGTCGCCAGCTGCCCCTGCAGCGTCTTGGCATTGTCGGTGGCGAACAGCTGGGCGCGCTTGACCTCGGCGTAATGCGTACGGCCATCGCGCGACAGCGAGCTGCCGGCGGTGTCCGAGTCGACGTACGGCTGGCCGTTGAAGGCGACCACCGGCTCGATCACCGGGCCGTACTCGTGCCACAGCTGCAGGGCGCGCGTCAGCTCGGGCGAGCTGACGGAGCCGGAGGCGTTGAGCTCCTTCAGCTGGCGGTCGAAGCGCCGCACGGTTCCCTGCAGGTCCTCGAGGGCCTGTCCGGAATAAGCGCGCGCCTCGAGGCGGTCGCGGAGCGAGGTGAGCTGCTGGGTGATGTCGTCGGGATAGTTCTGCAGGGCGCTGGCGGCCTGCAGCGCCGTGATGTTGGCGCGCATCTGCGTCGCCTGGCGGAAGCCGAAGAACAGCACCGCGCTCATGACGATCGTGAGCAGCATGCCGATACCGGCAGTGACGAGTTGGCGACGGCGTTCAGTGCCGCTCAGGGTCATCGGAGCCTCTCCTGTTCTACTGCTTCGGCAGCTCGAAACGCACCAGCGTCCTGGTGGGCACCTCGACCGCCGTGCCGTTGACGATCGTCGGCGCGTACCTCCAGCGCTTCACCGCGCTGACGGCGGCGCGGTCGAACACTCCGGCGGGCGTCGACTGCAGCACCTGCACGTCGCGCGTCTCGCCCCTGGCATCCACGGTGAACGACAGCAGCACGCTGCCCGCTATGCCTTTCAGCAGCGCGCTCTGCGGGTAATCGGGCGGCACGGTCTTCACGGCCCTGAGGCTCGCGGCGAGCGTCGCCGGATC
>JASHVF010000120.1 GCA_030039615.1 Gammaproteobacteria bacterium
CACCAGGAGTCCTGGTCGCTCGAGGACGGCATCGTCAAGGACGGCAGCGCCAGCATCGAGCAGGGAGTCGGGGTGCGCGCGCTGGCCGGCGAGAAGACCGGCTTCGCCTACTCCGACGAGATCCTGCTGCCGGCGCTCGAGGAGGCCTCGCATGCGGCGCGTGCCATCGCGGTGCACGGCGGCGAGCGGCGCGTGAGCGCCTGGCGGGCCGCGCACGGGCACCAGCTTTATCTGCCGGCCGATCCGGCCGCCGCGCTCGCGGCCGCCGACAAGGTAGCCTGGCTCGAGCGCGTCGACCGCGAGGCGCGGCGGCTCGATCCGCGCATCGTGCACGTGAACGCCAGCCTGGTCGCGGTGCACGAGGTGGTGCTCATCGCCACCAGCGAAGGCGAGCTGGCGGCGGATGTACGCCCGCTGGTGCGCTTCAACGTCACGGTGCTGGTCGAGCAGCACGGGCGGCGCGAGCAGGGTTACGCAGGTTGCGGCGGGCGCTATTCGCTCGCCGAGCTGGTCGGGGGCGACAAGCCCCTCGAGCTGGCGCGCGAGGCGGTGCGCCAGGCGCTGGTCAATCTCGAGGCCGCGCCGGCCCCGGCCGGCACCATGACCGTGGTGCTCGGCCCCGGCTGGCCCGGGATCCTGCTGCACGAGGCGATCGGCCACGGCCTGGAAGGCGACTTCAACCGCAAGGGCACCTCGGCGTTCGCCAACCGCATCGGCGAGCGCGTCGCGGCGCTCGAGTGCACGGTGGTCGACGACGGCACGCTCGCGCGCCGCCGCGGCTCGCTCAACATCGACGACGAGGGCACGCCGACGCAGTGCACCACGCTCATCGAGAACGGCGTGCTGCGCGGCTACATGCAGGATCGCCTCAACGCGCGCCTGATGGGCGTCGCGCCCACCGGCAACGGGCGGCGCGAGTCGTTCGCCAACGCCACGCTGCCGCGCATGACCAACACCTACATGCGCCCCGGTCCGCACGATCCGGCCGAGATCATCCGCTCGGTGCCGCGCGGCATCTACGCCGTCAACTTCGGCGGCGGACAGGTGGACATCACCTCGGGCAAATTCGTGTTCTCGGCGAGCGAGGCCTACGCGATCGAGAACGGCCGCATCACGACTCCGCTCAAGGGCGCCACACTCATCGGCAACGGGCCCGACGTGCTGACGCGCGTCAGCATGGTCGGCAACGACCTGAAGCTCGATGAGGGGGTCGGAACCTGCGGCAAGGAAGGCCAGAGCGTTCCGGTGGGCGTCGGCCAGCCTACGCTCAAGATCGACGCGCTTACCGTCGGCGGCACAGCTTGAGCTTAGTCGGCGTCCGCTGACGTCGTATTTTCCAGACAGTCGCCGCTGGCGATTTACAGGCTCAATATAGCGCCTGACCGGGCACGCGGCGCCCGCAGCGCACCAAGACATAATCGGGAGCGTTGGCGGGTTTGTGATTTTCCACACGCCTCCGAAGGAGCCGAGTCCGTAGCGTGCATCCGGCAGACCGTTGCCGCAGGAAGGACGTCAAGATGCAAGCCGCCGAACCTAACGTCACGATGGCCGACACCGCCACCCTCAAGCTGCCCGCGGAGCTGTTGGCCGAGCTCAAGGGCCATTCGAAGCAGAAGGTCGATTTCCGCGTCGAGAGCTTCAAGCCCTCGCTGCTCGAGCGGCTGCTCGGGATATTCGGCCGCAGGTAGGCAGGCCAGCGCCGGGGACCGGGGGTGGAGTGACCGCCCCAGGCATGTAAGTCATGCGCCGCGCGCGCCGGCAAGTTAGGATGCCGGCATGGAGCGCCGCCATCTTTCCCGTCCGGTGTACGAGGGGCTGCCCTGGTTCTACATGGGCTTCGGGCTCCTGGCCCTGCTCGCCAGCTACCTGCTGGCGGCGCATTGGGCCGTAAGCCACGCCGCGGGTGTCCTCGGCCTGGCTGCGCTGCTCTACGGCATGGTGGTGCTGCTGCGCCGCCGCGACTACCGCGCGATGCGCTCGCAGTACGGCAACTCCGATTCCCTGAGCGACGACGAGTCGGCCTGACTCACGGCCGCGGCGCTCAGGGCGAATTGCCGCCGGTACCCTGCTTGTCCTTGGGTCGGTCCGGCGCCTCGCCGGCGCCGGGGGCCGCGTGCAGCTCCGGGATATCGGCAACCGCCGGCATCCTCGGCATGCCGTCGGCCGGCGCATTGCGGCCGCGCGTCGCGCGCTCGTCCACGTAGATCAGCTCGTGCTTGCCGACCAGCACCACGTCGCCGTCATTGAGATGGTGACGCCGGACACGCGAGGATTTGACGTAGATGCCGTTGGTGCTGTTGAGATCCTCGATCACGGACGAGTGCTCGGTGGTGATGATCTGGCAGTGATGACGGCTCACGAAGCGGCTGTCGATGTGCACGTCGTTGTCGGCAGTGCGCCCGATGATGAGCCGCCCGACACGCAACGCCACCTCCTGCACGGTGCGTCCGTCGGTCGCGACCAGGACCTTGCCGAGCACGTCCGTGCCCTCCGCGGCGGCAGCCGGGCGATGCTCGGCGGCGGCCGCCGCGGCCGTGAGATCCGCGGTCCGCAGCAGC
>JASHVF010000121.1 GCA_030039615.1 Gammaproteobacteria bacterium
TGGCCGCCGCCGGTGACGTACCGACACGCGAGGTGCTGGCGGCCGTGATGCTGCTGCGCGAGCATCTGCCGCAGCTGCGGATCCGCGTCGTCAACGTCGTGGATCTCATGAGCCTGCAGCCGCAGAGCGAGCATCCCCACGGACTGGCGGATCGCGACTTCGACGATCTGTTCACCCGCGACAAGCCCATCGTCTTCGCGTTCCACGGCTACCCGTGGCTCATACACCGCCTGACGTACCGGCGCACCAATCACGATAATCTGCACGTGCGCGGCTACAAGGAGGAGGGCACCATCACCACGCCGTTCGACATGACGGTGCTCAACGACCTGGACCGCTTTCATCTCGCCGGCGACGTCATCGACCGGCTGCCGCAGCTGGCTTCGCGCGCCGGTCCCGCCAAACAGCGCCTCAGCGACAAGCTGATCGAGCACCGTGAGTACATCTACGCTCACGGCGAGGACATGCCGGAGATCCGCAACTGGCGCTGGGAGGGCGGCGCCTGAGCGGCGCGCGCTCAGGAAGGGTTGTTTTCGAGGTGCTGTTCTTCGCTCAGGGTGTATAGCGCCTCGGGGACGGCCTCGAGGCGGTCACGCGGGATCGGCTTGCCGCTTCGATCCGACAAGCCATAGGTGCCTTGCTCGATTTTCTGCAACGCGCGGGCCACGCGCTCGAGGCGTTGCGTGTCACGGGCCGCCAGATTGGCGTCGCGCTCGAGCGCATCGAGCGCCTGCGCGTCGTCCTCGTATTCCACGACATCACCCACGCGCTGCGCGCGGACGTCGGCTTCGTCCGCTTGGGCGGACTGTGCCGCCGCAAGGAGCTCCGAGCGCAGGCTCATCAGGCGCCGGCGCTGCTTCTCTATAAAGGCCGCATCGAGCCCGGAGTCGACACTTTTCATAGGCGGGTATCCAGTCTTTTGGTTACGGTGTCGTGCAGTGTCGCAAACCTAAGCCTGGACGGGGTATCCAGGGCAGCGCAAGCACCAGCGCAGCAGCTGCGGAGCTTTCGGGACGCGGTGCGGGTCGCTAGTGGCTGTGGCCACTCATGGCACTCATGTCGTGGTGGTGCGTGTGGGTGCCCGTCAGGATTCCGAGGGGCATGCTCGCGGTCCACAGCCCGCAGGCAACCAGCGCGGCGCCGAGCAGCCGCGCCAGCGTGCCTCCGGGCCGCGGCAGGCGCGTGCCGATGAGACTCAGGCCCGCCATCGCCGGCAGCGTGCCGAGTCCAAAGACGATCATGGTCGCGGCGCCGCCGAGCGCGCTCCCCGACACCGCGGCGGCCAGCAGCACCGAGTAGACGAGTCCGCACGGCAACCAGCCCCAGAGCAGTCCGAGCGCCAGCGCACGCAGCGCCGGGGGTGCCGGGCCGACCCGGGCTGCGAGTGGGGCGAGGTGGCGCCAGAGGGCTGCGCCCCAGCGCTCCGGGGCGCGCAGCCAGCGCACCCGGCCATTGCCGCTCAAGGCGATGTCGAGCCCGATGACGATCACCGCGAGCGCGGTCGCAAGTCGCAGCACTGCGCTCCAGCGCGCGGCCGTGAAGGCGAACCCCGCGGCGGCGCCCGCGGCGCCCGCGCAGCCACCCGCGGCAGCATAGCTCGCGATGCGCCCCATATGATGCAGCAGCAGCCGCCAGCTGCGGCCGGCGGGTGAGGCACCGAGAGCGGTGGCGATGCCACCGCACATGCCGAGGCAATGCGTGCTGCCGAGGAATCCCGCGAGCAGCGCGGTCGCCAGCGTGAGCTCAGGCATCGGGCCGCCGCGGCGGCGCCGGCGGCGGCGCGCGATCGTCGTCGAGCAGAATCTGCACGCTGGGTGAGTCGAGGTCGTCGAACTGGCCCGCGCGCACCGCCCAGAAGAACGCCCACACCGAGAGCGCGAGCAGCACGATGCCGAGCGGGATGAGCAGATAGAGCACGTTCATGCGGGCAGCGGCTCGCGCAGCCGCATGGCGTTCAGCACCACGAGGATCGAGCTGGTCGACATGCCGACCGCCGCCATCCAGGGCTCGATCCAGCCGCAGGCGGCGAGCGGCACGGCGGTGAGGTTGTAGAGCACCGCCCAGCTGAGGTTCTGGCGGATGACGCGCCGCAGCCGCCGGGAAGTCTCGGCGGCGGTCACGAGTCCTCCGAGGCCCTCGCCGAGCAGCACCAGGTCGGCGCTCACCTTGGCGAGATCGGTGCCGGAGGCGACCGCGACCGATACGTCCGCCGCGGCGAGCACCGGCGCGTCATTGACGCCGTCCCCGACCATCGCGACGCGCTGACCCGCGGCGTGCAGAGCCTGGAGCCGCGCCAGCTTGTCGGCCGCCGAGAGCTGCGCACGCGCCCCGATGCCGCCGAGCGCGCGCGCGAGCGCCGCGACCGGCTCCGGGCGATCGCCGCTCGCGATCTCGCAGCTCATGCCGAGTGCCGTGAGCCGCTCGAGGGTATCGCGCGCATCGCTGCGCAGCGCATCGGTGACATGAAAGACGGCCACAACAGCGGCGTCGTTTCCCAGCACGACGCTCGTGTACGAGGGGTCGATGGGCGGCGCGCGGCAGTTCGCGCAGGCCGCGAGTACGTACTCGAGGCGCCCGATACGGTAGCGCGTCGCGCCGATCAGCCCCTCGAGCCCGAGCCCCGGCGCGATGCGCACCTCGCGCGCTCCCTGGGCGGGAGTGAGCTGCGCGAAGGCGCGCGCCAGAGGATGCGAGGAATGACTCTCGAGCGCCGCGGCGACACCCAGGCACTGCGCCTCGGTCAGCCGCGGGTCGAGCACGGTGACGGATTCGAGCCGTGGGCAACCGCGCGTCAGAGTGCCGGTCTTGTCGAACAGCACCCGCTCGGCTCCCGCCAGACGCTCGAGGGCCTGGCCACGCGTCACCAGAACACCGGCTCGGGCGAGCCGTGCGGTAGCGGCGGCGAGCGCCGCCGGGGTCGCGAGCGACAGCGCGCACGGGCAGGTGACGACCAGCACGGCGAGCACCGTCGGGAAGGCACGGCTGGCATCGGCGTGCAGCCAGTAGAGCGCCACGGCCGTGGCGAGCAGCAGCACGCCGCCCACGAAGACGGCCGCCACCCGGTCGGCCAGGTCGGCGACGCGCGGACGCGAGGCCTGCGCCCGCTCGAGCAGGCGCGACACCGCCGCGAGCGTCGAGTCCTGGCCGACGCGTGTAACGGTCATCTCGACCACGCCGCCGAGGTTCAAGGTGCCCGCGACCAGCGCGTCGCCGCAGCGGCGCGGCTGAGCGGCCGACTCCCCGGTGAGCAGCGCCTCGTCCACCTCGGTGCAGCCAGTGTCGATGCGGCCGTCGGCCGGCACGCGCTCGCCCGGCAGGA
>JASHVF010000122.1 GCA_030039615.1 Gammaproteobacteria bacterium
GCGTAGATCAGGAGCGCGAGCACGCCCAGGTCGATGCCGGCCGTGCACAGCACGAAGGAGCTGGTCCAGAGCTTCTTGTTGATCGGGAAGACCGCATTCCACCACAGCGCCAGGGCGACGCACACGAGACCCGCCAGCAGCAGCCTGACGATCGTGGAAGGGCCGCTGCCGTGATCGCGCACGAAGCGCCCGGTCAGGTAGCCGGCGAGCACGTTCACGATCGCGGGGAGCGTGCTGAGAATCCCTTCCGGATCGAAGGCCACGCCTTCGCCGTGATACATGTGCCCCTCGCCGAGCAGCAGCTTGTCGAGCTTGATCTCGGCGCTGCCGGCGAGCGTGTAGTCGCCGAAGGCGTGCATCAGCCACCAGTAGCCGAGGAGCGCAGCAATTGCGTAGCCGATCGCGGCGGCCCGCCCGCCGTAGTACACGATGAGCGCCGCCACCCCGTAGCCGAGCGCGATGCGCTGCAGCACGCCGAGGATGCGGGTGTGCGCCAGCGGCGCGAGCCCCAGGTGCCCGCTCGCATCGAGCGTGAAGAACGGAAACCAATAGAGCAGATAGCCGCAGAGGAAGATGAGCGCCGTACGCGTCGCGATCTTGCGCAGCACGGCCGTCTGGCCCGCGGCTGCGTATCTTTCGAGCGTGAAGCTGAGCGCCAGCCCGACCACGAACATGAAGGTCGGAAACACCACGTCGGTCGGCGTGAGGCCGTTCCACGCCGCGTGCAGCAGCGGCGGGTAGGACTTGCCCGGGCCGACCTGCATGTTGACGACGATCATCAGCGCGAGCGTCAGACCACGCATCACATCGATGGCCCGGAACCGGCCGCCCAGGCGGCCCGACGCCGGAGGTTCTGCGGTGTCGCCCGAAGGGGCGGTGTGCTCGAGCGGTGACATGCGGCTGAACCCTTCGCTGCTCGCGAGCCGGCAGCGTACCTGAACGGCCGCGGCGCGGCCGGCTATCATGCCCGGGCGCCGGGACACACGGCACAACACTGCGAGATCTACCGTGAGCAACGATTCCCCGACCCTGTCCGGCAGGCAGGTGCGCCTCGAGCCGCTGTCGCGCGCACACGTACCCGGGCTGGTTGCCGCGGCGGGCGAAGACCCGGCGCTGTACCGCTGGACGCCTCTGCCGTTCGACGCCGCAGGCATGACCCGTTACGTCGACACCGCGGTGCGCTGGCGCGAGGAGGGGACGGCGCTGCCGTTCGCGACCGTGCGCCTCAGCGACGGCCAGGTCATCGGCTCGACGCGCTTTTTCCTCATCGAGCGCTGGGACTGGCCGGCCGGGCACGCGCGGGCCAACCGCGCGGGTCCGGACGGCTGCGAGATCGGCTACACCTGGCTGGCCGCCTCCGCCATCCGTACCGCGGCCAACACCGAGGCGAAGCTCCTGATGCTGGAGCACGCGTTCGAGCGCTGGGGTGTGCACCGGGTGTGCTTCCATACCGACATGCGCAACGAGCGCTCGCGCAACGCACTGGCGCGCCTCGGCGCGCTCTTCGAAGGGACGCTGCGTGCCCATCGGCTCGCGAGCGATCTCATCCCGCGTGACTCGGCGCGCTTCTCCATCATCGCCGCCGAATGGCCGGGCGTGCGACAGCGGCTGAGCCAGCGGCTCGTGGCCTGAGGAGGCTGGATGGCGCGCAGCCCTGCGGTGCAACGCCGTGAGAATGCGCCAGGCCGATGATGGCGGCGCGCGGCGCTCCTGCTAGAGTGGCGCGCCCTGTGGAGCAACCGGCTCCTGCGTCTAGGAGGCGATCCATGCAACGTGCAGCGATTCTGGCCGCCGCGGCCCTGCTCACCCTGGCTGCGGCAACTGAGGGCGCCTACGCCGCCCGCCACGACTCCATACCGAAGTACGTCAGCGGCGCGGTGGCCGACAAGGCGCGCCCGGACGCCGACCGGGAGCGCGATGCAAACCGCAAGCCCGCCGAGACCCTGGCGTTCGCGGGCGTGAAGCCGGGTGACTGGGTGCTCGAGCTCGCCCCTGGCAAGGGCTACTTCACGCGCCTGCTGAGCGCCGTGGCCGGCCCCGACGGCCAGGTGTCGGTCTACACCGTGGGAGCGCCCCCCAAGCCCGACGCCCCGCCGCCTCCGGTCGTGGCGATCGCCGCCGATCCCCACTACAGCAACGTCAAGGTCACCCTGCAGCGGCTCGTCGACGTGAAGCCCACCAACAGCTTCGACGTCGTCTGGACCACGCAGAACTACCACGACTTCCACAACCTCTCCGATCCCGGCATCGCCACGCTCAACCACGCGATCTTCGAGTCGCTCAAGCCGGGCGGTACCTACTTCGTGCTGGATCACCGGGCCGAGGCCGGCTCGGGTGCGCGCGATACCAACACGCTGCACCGCATCGACGAGGAAGCGGTGAAGAAGGAAGTCGAGGCCGCGGGCTTCGTGCTGGTCGGGGAGAGCGACATCCTGCGCAACAAGGACGATCCGCACACCGCCAAGGTGTTCGACGGCTCGATTCAGGGGCACACGGACCAGTTCATCCTCAAGTTCAGGAAGCCGAAGCAGTAGGTCGCAGCAGCTCGAGCGTGCGCGGATCGGGCTCGCCGCAGTACTGCGCGAGCGCCTCGCCGAACACCCGATCCTCTGCTCCCGGACCAGGCGCCGCGGCCGCGGCAAACAGGGTCAGGCACGAGCGCAGCTTGAGGTCATCCGGGCTGCCGAAGATCTGGTGCGCGCTGCGGCCCTGGATCGAGAGCAGGGCGCGCGTGCACTCGCGCAGCCGTTGCCCGAGGAGCGGGTGCGCGAGATAGGCGCGTGCCTCCCCGAGACCCGCGATCCCGAAGCGCCGTGCC
>JASHVF010000123.1 GCA_030039615.1 Gammaproteobacteria bacterium
TCCAGTCGAAGCTCGCCTCGCGCACCAAGGCGCCGAGCGCGAGCCCCGCCAGGCGCAGCCGCAGCGCCGCGCGCGGCTGCACCGACAGCTGCCAGCCGCTGCCGCTGCGCCTCAGCTCCCAGTCGGCACGCAGCCGCTCGAGGGCGAAGTCTGCCGCCGGCGCCATCGCGGCTGGCCAGGAGAGCCCGGTGGCCTCCACCGAGCCGCGCGTCCGCGCGAGGCCCCCCTGTGCCAGCTCGAGCTGCACGGTGGCGGCACCACTGCCGGCGGCGGGCAGATAGCCGGCGCCGGAGGTACCGGCGAGCAGCGCGTGCCAGCCCGCAAATTCGAGGCCGCTGCCGCTCAGCGCAACGGTCCCGGTGAGGTCCGAGGCATCGGCTGCCGCGGCGTGCAGGCTTGCGCTCGCCTGAACCGTGGCGCCGAGAGTCTGCGGCAGCGTGAGCACGCCCTGCGCGCGCCACTCACCTCCCGAACGGCGCAACTCGACGCGACCGATCGCCACGGCGAGTGGCAGCGCCGCCGTCGCAGTCCGCAGCGTCCCGCCGGCGATCAGGATGCGCGTACCGCGCCAACGTGCCAGCAGCCGCAGCGGATCGGGCGCCGTTCCCGCGCGAGCTCCGGGGGCAGGGAGCGGAGCCGGCGGGCGAGTGAGATCGATGTCGGGATTGACCAGGGTAAGGCGCCCGATCGAGGGCTCGCCGTTGCGCAGCATGCCCCAGAGATCCACGCCCGCCACGAGCTCGGGTGCGCTCAGGAGCAGCGCAGTCTCGCCGGGCTCGCGCAGCTGCACGTAGTGGAACACGGCCTCGGGCCCGTGCCAGCCCCAGCGCAGGTCGAGCTCGCTGAAGCTCACGTCGAGGCCGGTCTCGGCCCGCAGCAGCCGCTCGAGCGTTGCGCGGTGCTCGGGAACGCGCGCCGCCGCGAGCGCATAGGCGAGCAGCGCGAACACCATGAGGCTCGACGCGCCCGCGAGCGTCACCAGCGTCACACGCACGCGAGCCCGTGCGCCGGGGGGGACCGGCGCGGCAGCGTCCGCGGGCCTTGAGCGCATCACTGCTTTCAGTCCTAGACGAGTACGACGTCGTACTGATCGACGCCGTAGAGCGTCTCGACCTGCAGGCGGATCGGTCGGCCGACCTGCGCCTCGAGTTCCGCGAGGGTGGCGGACTCCTCGTCGAGAAGCCGGTCCACGACGTCCTGGTGAGCCAGTATCAGCAGCTCCCGGCTGGCAAACTGCCGGCTCTGTCGCACAATTTCCCGAAAAATCTCGTTGCACACCGTTTCCGGCGTGCGCACGAACCCTCGGCCCTCGCAGCTTCGACACGGCTCACACAAGAGATGTTCCAGGCTCTCGCGGGTGCGCTTACGGGTCATCTCCACGAGCCCGAGGGGCGAGAGGCTCACGATGTGGGTCTGCGCGCGATCGCCCGAGAGCGCGCGCTCGAGAGCGGCGAGCACGGCGCGCCGGTGCGGCTCGTCGCGCATATCGATGAAGTCGATGATGATGATGCCGCCGAGGTTGCGCAGCCGCAGCTGCCGCGCGATCGTGACCGCCGCCTCGAGATTGGTGCGGAAAATCGTCTCCTCGAGGTTGCGGTGCCCGACGTAGGCGCCGGTATTCACGTCGATGGTGGTCATCGACTCGGTCTGGTCGAACACCAGGTGGCCGCCCGACTTCAACGGCACCTTGCGATCGAGCGCGCGCGTCACCTCCTCCTCGATGCCGTGCAGATCGAAGATCGGCCGCGGGCCGCCGTACAGCTCGATGATGGGCGCGGCGGCCGGCACGAACGCAGCGGCGAAGGCCAGCATGGCGGCATGCTCGCGCGGGGAGTCGACCAGCACGCGGGTCACTCCGCGCGCGAGCTCATCGCGCAGCATGCGCAGCGAAAGCGGCAGATCCTCGTGCACTACCGAGCCGGTCTCGGTCTCCGTGGCCCGCGTGCGCACGTGCTCCCACAGCCGCGCGAGGTAAGCCATATCGTCGCTGAGACTCTCGGCACTGGCTCCCTGGGCGGCGGTGCGCACGATGTAGCCGCCGGTGGTGCGCGCGTCGACCAGTGCGGCGAGCGCGCTCTTCAGGCGCATACGCTCGGCGTCGTCCTCGATGCGCGCCGACACGCTGATCGCGTGCCCGCGCGGCATGAACACCAGGTAGCGCGAGGGCAGCGCGATGAAGGTCGTGAGGCGCGCGCCCTTGGTGCCCATCGGGTCCTTGATCACCTGCACCAGGATGTCGTCGCCGGGATTCACCAGGCGGCGGATGTCCTCGACGGGCGGCAGCCCGGCCGCCACCGCGTTCGCGAGCGTATCGTCGGCGTCGCGGCGCGCGATGTCGGCGGCATGCAGGAAGGCGGTGCGTTCCAGGCCGATCTCGACGAACGCCGCCTGCATGCCCGGCAGCACGCGCGACACGCGCCCCTTGTAGAGATTGCTCACCAGCCCGCGCTTGCTGGTGCGCTCGACGTGGATCTCCTGCACCACGCCGTTCTCGAGCAGCGCCGCGCGGCTCTCGCGCGGGGCCACGTTGATGAGGATCTCGGTACTCACCGCCACTTACCAGCGCAGCCCGGCCGCCGCGAGCAGCGCGCCGGTCTCGAACAGCGGCAGTCCCACGACCCCCGAGTAGCTGCCCGAGAGGTACTCGATGAACAGCGCGCCGCGGCCCTGAATCGCATAGCCGCCGGCCTTGTCGCGCGGCTCCCCGGATTCCCAGTAGGCGATGCACTCCTCCCCCGTCAGCGCCCGCAACCGCACCTCGCTCGCGCTCAGGCGGAACGCGACACCGCTCCCCGTCGCCAGCGCCACCGCGGTCAGCACCTGATGCGCGCGGCCGGAGAGGCGCGCGAGCATGGCGAGTCCCTCGGCCCGGTCGCGGGGCTTGCCGAGGACGGATCCATCGACCACCACCGTCGTGTCAGCCGCCAGCACCGGGAGCGCCGCCGCGCGCGCGCGCACTGCGCACGCCTTGGCGCACGCCAGTCGCACCACGTAGTCCGCCGGCGGCTCGCCCGCCTGCAGCGTCTCGTCGAGGTCGGCGGCGCTCACCACGTGCGGCACGCCGATCTGCATGAGGAGCTCGCGGCGGCGGGGCGACACCGACGCCAGGGTGAGGAGCGGCACGGCCGGCTGCATGTGCTAGTCCCGGTGGTAAGGGTGGCCGGCGAGCAGACTGTGCGCGCGGTAGAGCTGCTCGGCGACCACCACGCGCACCAGTGCGTGCGGCAGCGTGAGACGCGACAGCGACCAGCGCAGATTGCTGCGCGCGAGCACCTCTGCCGCGAGCCCGTCGGGGCCACCGATCACGAATGCCAGATCCTCACCCTGCTGCATGCGCGTCTTCAGCCAGGCGGCCAGCTCACGCGTCGAGAACTCGCTGCCGCGCTCGTCCAGCGCGACCACGAACTCCGCGCGGCGCAGCGCCGCCAGCACCCGCTCGCCCTCCTGCGCGATCGCCCGCTCCGCACCCGCCGCGCCACTGCGCTTACCCGGACTGAGCTCGGTCACCGTGACCGCAAGACGGGAGCCTAGCCGCGTTATGTAATCCTCGCACGCGGCGCGCACCCAGCCGGGGGGGCGCGTCCCCACGGCGACGAGGCGCACCCTCATGGGATGTGGACGGTCAGGTCGCGGTGCGCCGGTGGCGCGGCGCGGCGCGCGCCAGAGCGGGCACCGCCATCGGAGCGGACTCGCCCCCGCCTTCCCACAGGTGCTCGAGCCCGTAGAACTCGCGTACCCGCGGCAGCATCACGTGAACGATGAGGTCCTGGAGGTCCACCAGCACCCATTCGCCGTCGCGCGTCCCTTCGGTGCCGATCGGCCGCTGCCCCACCTCCCTGGCCTTCTGCACCACCCGCTCGGCGATCGAGCGCACGTGGCGGTCGGAGTTGCCGGAAGCGATGACCATCGTATCGGCAATGTCGGTCAGCCCTCGTACATCCATCACCCTCACATTCACGGCTTTCATGTCATCGAGCGCAGTCATCACGGCTTGTTGCAGGGGCGAGACGGGCTCCGCAGCGGGGCGCAGGCGTGTACGGGTGGTCATGTGCTTAAGTGGCTTCTCCTGGCGGTGGTTTGAGCTCTCAGGGACCTTGCTGTGCAGCATAGCACCTCGTCTCGAGGATGATCTGCCGGACTGCGTCCGGGACCAGGTAGCGCGGGTCGCGGCCGGCGACGATCAGCGCGCGCAGCTCGGTGGAGGATATTTCCAGCTGCGTGACGGCGTGCACCAACAGGCACCCCGCGGGCCGCTCGTGCAGGTCGCGGATGGCGCCGGTGCCGTGGTCGACCAGGATCTCTCCGAGCGGCCCCTTACCCGGGGCGCGCCACCCGGGGCGATGCGCCACCACGATGTGCGCCAGAGTGAGGAGCTCGCGCCAGCGATGCCAGTTCGGCAGCCCGAGAAACGCATCCATCCCGAGCAGCAGGCACAGCGACCGCTGCGGGTATTCGCGGCGCAGGTCCGCCAGCGTGTCGACCGAGTAGGACACGCCCGAGCGGCGCACCTCGCGGTCATCGAGCACGAATCCCGGCTGATCGGCGATCGCCGCCCCGACCATCGCGAGGCGCAGCTCCGCACTCGCGTACAGGTGATCGCGGTGCGGCGGGCTGCCGGTCGGCACGAAGCGCACCTCGGCGAGCTTGAGCTCCTGCCACAGCTCGAACGCAGTGCGCAGGTGTCCGCAGTGGATCGGGTCGAAGGTGCCGCCGAAGACGCCGATGGGTCGCATGGCGAGGGGCGCGTCCTCCCTAGGCACAGAGCGCGGCGGCGAGCAGGGTCAGCTCGTCCCAGGCATTGCCGGGCGCGCGCCCCTTGATCACGCGGTCGGCGCGCGCGGCGCGCGCGCTGAGAGCGGCAAACGCCATACGCGGCGCGCGG
>JASHVF010000124.1 GCA_030039615.1 Gammaproteobacteria bacterium
CAGCAGGGCAAGCCCGTGCCCCGCGGCACGCTCTACTCGGTGCTCAACTACACGCCCTACGACGAGCTCGACCGGCTCGGGCTCGACGCGCACACCGAGGCGGAGGTGCGCCGCGCCTTTCCGCGCTACACCGGCATGCTGGTGGTCACGGAAGTGTTGCCGGGCTCGCCGAGCGAGAACGTGCTGCAGCCCGGCGACATCCTGGTGCGCGTCAACGGCCACTACGTGACGCAATTCGAGCCGCTCGAGGAGATCCTCGACGACTCCGTCGGCCAGAAGGTCGAGGTCGAGCTCGAGCGCGGCGGCAAGCCGGTGTCGGCACAGCTCCCGGTCGGCGACCTGAACGCGATCACCCCGAGCGCGTATGCGGAGTTCGGCGACGCGGTGTTGAATACCATGTCGTATCAGCTGGCGCGCGCCTACAACGTTCCCACGCGCGGCGCCTACGTCGCCAACCCCGGCTACGTATTCAGCTCCGCGGCGATCCCGCGCGGCGCGGTGATCCTCGCGTTGAACGGCCACCGGGTCGAGACCCTCTCGGACCTCGAGGCCGGCATCGCGCAGCTCGGTAACGGCGACAACGCCACGGTGCGCTACATCACCATCGACGATCCCAACGGCAGCCAGCTGCGCGCGATCCGCATGGACCGGCAGTGGTTCCCGGCGGAGCACTGCGACCGCGACGACGTGCAAGGCCTGTGGGACTGCAAGGACCTGCCGGCGGGCCCGTCGCCCAAACCAACCGAGGTGAGCTCGACGGTCTTCCCGCACTTCTCCGACCCGCGCCAGACCGCGCTCGCGCCGTCGCTCGCCATGGTGACCTTCGACATGCCGTACTCGGTGTCGGGCATCACCGAGCGCAACTACCACGGCACCGGCCTGGTGGCGGACGCAGCGCGCGGACTCGTGGTGGTCGACCGCAACACCGTCCCGGTCGCGCTCGGGGACGTGACCATCACCTTCGCCGGTACGGTGCAGGTGCCGGGGCGCGTGGTCTACGTCCACCCGCTGCACAACTTCGCCGTGGTGGCCTACGATCCGAAGCTCCTCGGCACCACACCCGTCAGGTCCGCGAAGCTCAGCCCGCGCGAGCTCAACGCCGGGGAGCCCGTATGGGTGGTGGGACTCGCCGCCGACAGCCAGATGCGCGCGCGCAGCACCGAGATCGCGAGCATCGAACCGCTCGTGTTGCCGCTGTCGCGCACCATGCGCTTCCGCGACAGCAACCTCGAGATCGCCCAGCTCGCGAATCCGCCGGCGGACTTCGACGGGGTACTCTCGGACAAGGACGGCAACGTGCTCGGCACCTGGTCGAGCTTCGCCTACGAGAACGGCCGTGAGCTCGCCCAGGACAACCGCGGCGTACCGATCGACCTGGTGGCCGACATGCTCGACCGGGTGCGCACCGGACGCGCGCTGCATTCGCTCGAGGCCGAGTTTGCCGTGCTGCCGCTCGCCGGCGCGCGCGAGCTCGGGCTGCCTTCGGACTGGAGCGACCGTCTCGCGCAGCACACGCCGACGCGCCGCCAGGCGCTGTCGATCGTGCGCCTGGTCGGCGGCTCGCCGGCCGCGCACCTGCTGCAGCAGGGCGACCTGCTGCTCGCCATCGACGGCAAGGTCGTCACCCGCTTCCGCGAGGTCGAGCAGGCCGCCGCCGACAAGGAGCTGGTGCACGTCACCGTATGGCGCGGCCAGGGCGAGCTCACGCTCGAGGTGCCGACGGCGGAGCTGCCCGGAAGCGATCTCGAGCGGGTGGTGGAGTGGGCGGGCGCGACGCTGCAGGCCCCGCACCGCGCGATGAGCGCGCAGCGCGCAATTCCGCCGCGCGGGGTGTACGTGGCGTACTTCGCCTACGGCTCGCCGGCGACCCGATATGGTCTTTTCCCGGGCCGGCGCATCGTCGAGGTCGACGGTACGCCGACCCCGGATCTCGATACCTTCCTGAGAAGCGTCACCGGCCGGCCCGACCGCTCCTCCGTACGGCTCAAGACCATCACCTGGAACAACGCGCCTGAAGTCATCACGCTCAAGCTCGACAAGCACTACTGGCCCGCCTATGACCTCAAGCACACCGCGAGCGGCTGGGCGCGCACCGCGCTGGAGTGATTTTCTCAAAGTCCGACAGAGTCTTGCGGCCGGCTGATGCTTTGCCGCAACAGCCGGTGCGTCCGCCCGCGGCTTGATAGAATTCCTCATCCCTATGGTCCGTGTCGTCAGAGCCACCCAGGTCGAGATCGAGACTGCCGTGCAGGCGCTGCGCGACGGTGAGCTGGTGGCCTTCCCGACCGAGACCGTCTACGGCATCGGCGCGAACGCGCAGAACCCCGCGGCGGTGCGCCGCATTTTCGAGGCCAAGGGGCGTCCGGCGAACCACCCGGTGATCGTGCATCTCGACAGCCCGAAGTACCTGCACCGCTGGGTACGCGCGGTGCCCGATGGCGCGACGCGACTCGCCGAGGCCTTCTGGCCGGGGCCGCTCACGATGGTCATGCCGCGCGCCGCGCACGTGCACGACGTGGTCACCGGCGGCCAGGACACGATTGCCATCCGCGTGCCGGGACATCCCATGGCGCAGCAGCTGCTCACCGCCTTCGGCGGCGGGATCGCCGCACCCTCGGCAAACCGCTACGGCCGGCTGTCACCGACCCGCGCCGAGCACGTGCGCGAGGAGCTCGGCGATGCGGTGCGCGTAGTGCTCGACGGCGGCGAATGTCAGATCGGGCTCGAGTCGACGATCGTCGCCTTCGAGGGCCCGACCGTGCGGCTGCTGCGGCCGGGCAGCGTCACCGCCGCGCAGATCCGCGCCGTGGTGGGGGAGCTGACGATCGGGCCGGCGCAGGACTCCGCGCGCGTTCCCGGCGGGCTCCCGAGCCACTACGCCCCGGTGACTCCGTTGACCATCGTGCCGGCCGGCGAGATCGATGCGCAGGCGGATGCCGCCTCCGGAGGCGGCAAACGCATCGCGGTGCTGGCGCAGCGTCTGCCGCTGCGCTCACACAAGTACGTCACCTGGATCAACGCCGGCCGCCGCCCGGAGAGCTACGGGCACGACCTGTACAACAACCTGCGCACGCTCGATCGGGCCGGCTGCCAGCGGATCCTGGTGCAGGAAGTGCCGGAGGGTGAGCGCTGGGACGCGATTCGCGACCGGCTGCTGCGCGCCGCGACCAGCGTGGCGCAGAGCGACGAGGGCAGCGGCACGCTGGCCGTGCTGCCGTAGAATCCGCCCGTTGCCCCGTCCGCGGTTCATCGATCCGTTCCAGCCCGCCGAAGTGCGCCGCCTGGTGCGCGAGTTCGGCTCCCCGCTCCTGATCCTCGACTGCCAGCGCGTGCGGGTGCAGTTCAGGAAGCTGCGCAAGGCGCTGCCGCACGTCGACCTGCACTACGCGTTGAAGCCGCTGCCGCACCCGGCGGTGGTGCGCACCGTGATCGAGGAGGGCGGCTTTCTCGACCTCGCCACCAGCGGCGAGGTGCAGCTGGTCGCGAGACTCGGCGTGCCGCCCGAGCGCTGCATCCACACCCACCCGATCAAGCGTCCCGCGGACATCGAGAATGCGCTCGCCTTCGGCGTGCGCATCTTCGTCGCCGACAATCCCGACGAAGTCGAGAAATTCGCACTCCACCGCAGCGTGGCGCAGCTGCTGCTGCGCGTCTCGTTCCGCTCGCCCGGCGCGGTGTGCGACCTGTCGCGCAAGTTCGGCTGTGACCCGGAGGCGGCGCTCGACCTGGCGCGCCTCGCGGCGCGGCTCGGCATCGAGGTGCGGGGACTTTCGTTCCACGCCGGCTCGCAGACCCCGGATGCAGGCAAGCACGTCGAGGCACTCGAGGCCTGCGCCGGGCTGATGGCGGCCGCGCGGCGCGAGCGGCTCGGCGCGTTCGACACGCTCGACATCGGCGGCGGCTTTCCCATCGACTACGGCCAGCCGGTGCAGGAGATCGGACGCTTCTGCGCGCCGCTGCGCTCGGCGATCGCACGCCTGCCGAAGCGGGTGCGCGTGATCGCCGAGCCGGGGCGCTACATCGTCGGTCCGGCCGCGATCGGCGTGGCTTCCGTCATGGGCCGGGCGCAGCGCGAGGGCCACTGGTGGTACTACCTCGATGACGGTCTCTACGGCTCCTACAGCGGTCAGCTGTACGACCATGCGCGCTATCCCGTCGAGCCGCTCAAGGGCGGCGGCGAGCTGCTGCCCGCGGTGCTGGCCGGTCCCACCTGCGACAGCATCGATGTGATCGCCGAGAACCTGATGCTGCCGAAGCTCAAGGCCGGCGACCTGATCATCGGGCGCGCCATGGGCGCCTACACCCGTGCCAGCGCCTCGGAGTTCAACTTCTTTCCGCGCGCCA
>JASHVF010000125.1 GCA_030039615.1 Gammaproteobacteria bacterium
CGCGCCCGAGCTGACTGACGGTGCCGTCGACCGGGGATACCAGCAGCTCGGGCGCGGGATCGACGGGGCGCGCGTCGGCGCGCAGTGCGCGGGTGAAGAAGGCGTTGAAGCTCTCGTAGCCGCGCGGGTCCGGCTGCGCGGCCTCGTTCATGTCGGGGCGGTAGTTGACGACGAAGTTGTCGATCAGTGCGTTCTTCACCCAGCTCACGCGGTTGCGCGCGAGCCAGTGCACCGCGCGCGACAGCAGGTGCTGCGGCAGCAGGTGCTGCAGACCTACGAACAGCCGCGCCCCGGCGTCATCGTCGCGGCTCATGGGCGCGGGCCGCCTCGCCGGGCGCCGAGGAGCGGTGCGGCACGGCGCAGGTCGGCGGCCAGTGCGGCCGTCTCGAAGGGCGGGGTGAAGATGGCCGCGATCCCGGCGGCGTCCACGAGAAACACCACCGCCGAGTGATCCATGGTGTAGTCGCCGCCCGGCAGCTCGACGCGGTTCACCGCAACGGCGAAGTTCCTGGCTAACGCTGCGATTTCGCGCACCTCGCCGGTGACGCCCTGGAAGTCCGGGTCGAAGGCATGGACATAGAGCCCGAGCACCGGCGGCGTGTCGCGCTCGGGATCGACGCTGACGAACAGCACGCGCAGCCCGGGAACCGGCGCCTGCTTCAGCACCTGCGCGAGCTTCGCGAGCGTCGTCGGACAGACGTCGGGGCAGCGGGTGAACCCGAAATACACCAGTGTCGGCGCGGCGAGCAGCTCGGCGCGCGTGTAGGGCTTGCCGGCAACGTCGCTCAGCGTGAAATCCTCGATCGCCTTGGGGCGCGGCAGCCACGTGCCGCTTGCCAGCGCGGGAGCTTGCCTGTCAAGTTGATGGGCGAGCCAGAAACCCGCGAGCGCCGCGCACGCGGCGGCGGATACCAGGAGCCAGCGCGTTCGCACGGTGCCCATGAGCGAATTATTTCATACCGCCGCCGGCTTAGCGGATGGCGCGACACAGTAAGCGTGCGCGGCGCGCCACGCCGGCCCCAGCGCTCACCATCCGCGCGCTCATCGAGCGCGGCGCGCGACGCCTGGCGCGGGCGCGCGTGTTCTTCGGGCACGGCACGGACAACGCCTGGGACGAGGCGGCGAATCTCACGCTGCACGCACTCGGCCTCACCCATGAGGGCGGCGCCGCGCTCTATCGCCGGCGGGTGAGCCGCGCCGGCGCGCTGCGCGCCCGGCAGCTCATTACGCGGCGCATCGCGGCGCGCATCCCGGCCGCCTACCTCACCGGTCGCACCTGGTTCGCGGGCCTCGAGTTCGAAGTGGATCCGCGCGTGCTGGTGCCGCGCTCGCCGCTCGCCGAGCTCATCGAGCGGCGCTTTGAGCCGTGGGCCGACCCCAAACGGGTGCGGCGGATTCTCGATCTCGGCACGGGCTCGGGCTGTATCGCGATCGCCTGCGCGCGCGCGCTGCCGCGGGCGCGGGTCGATGCGGTGGACGTCTCGCCGCAGGCGCTTGCGGTCGCGCGCCGCAACGTGGCCCGACACCGCCTCGGCAGGCGTGTTTTGCTGCGGGAATCCGACCACTTCAGCGCGCTCGGGGGGGCGACCTACGATATCATCGTCGCCAATCCTCCTTACGTAGGGGCCCGTGAGCTCGAGCGCTTGCCTGCGGAATACCGGCATGAGCCGCGCGTGGCGCTCGCGGCCGGGCCGCAGGGCCTCGATTCGGTGATCGTCATTCTGCGCGAGGCGCGCCGCTACCTGCGGGCCAAGGGGCTGCTCATCGTCGAGGTCGGCAACAGCGAGGGCGCCGTGGCGCGCGCGTTTCCGCGACTGCCATTCCTGTGGCTCGAGTTCGCCCGCGGCGGAGGCGGTGTGTTCCTGCTGACGCGCGAGCAACTGCCCGCCAGCTGAAGCGACCATGTCCGGCAACACCATCGGCAAGCTTTTCACGGTGACGACCTTCGGCGAGAGCCACGGCCCGGCGCTCGGGTGCATCGTCGATGGCTGTCCGCCGGGTCTCGAGCTCAGCGAGGCCGACCTGCAGCAGGATGTCGACCGGCGCCGCACGGGCACTTCGCACTTCGTCAGCCAGCGCCGCGAGGGCGATCAGGTGCGCATCCTCTCGGGAGTGTTCGAGGGCCGCACCACCGGCACACCGATCGGCATCCTCATCGAGAACACCGATGCGCGCTCGCGCGACTACGAGAAGATCAAGGACCGCTTCCGGCCCGGGCACGCCGACTATACCTACATGCAGAAGTACGGCGTGCGTGACTACCGCGGCGGCGGGCGTTCTTCGGCACGCGAGACGGTCATGCGTACGGCGGCCGGCGCCATCGCGCGCCGCTATCTCGCCGCGCGGCTCGGCGTGCGTATCTACGGCTATTTGAGCCAGGTCGGTCCGCTCACCCTGGCGCCGGTCGACCCGCCGTCCGCGTACCAGAATCCGTTCTTCTGTCCCGATCCGGCGCGCATTGCCGAGCTCGAGCAACTGATCTGGGAGGTGCGGGCCGCGGGCGACTCACTCGGCGCACGCGTTACCGTGATCGCGAGCGGAGTGCCGCCGGGCCTCGGCGAGCCGGTGTTCGACCGCCTGGACGCCGACATCGCCCATGCGCTCATGGGCATCAACGCCGTGAAGGCGGTCGAGCTGGGTGCGGGCGTGAGCGCCGCCAGCCAGCGTGGCAGCGAGCACCGCGACGAGCTCACGCCCGGCGGATTTCTCAGCAATCATGCCGGCGGGGTGCTCGGTGGAATCTCGTCCGGCCAGGACATCGTGGCGCACCTCACCCTGAAGCCGACCTCCAGCATCCAGCTGCCGGGACGCACCATCGACGTGGCGGGTAATCCGGTCGAGGTCGTGACCACGGGGCGCCACGACCCATGCGTCGGACTGCGCGCCACGCCGATCGCCGAGGCGATGCTCGCGATCGTCCTCATGGATCACTACCTGCGCCAGCGCGCCCAGAATGCGGACGTGAAATCACCGACGCCGGTGATTCCGGGGCGCCCGCCCGGCTGACTCCTCGGCCGATGGTGTGCCGGCGATCACAATTCCGCCGCAATAGCCCCTGGGTGCCCACCCCCTTAGGCCACCCGGGTTAGAACCGCGACACAGTTTATGTCCGGAGAATCCGTAAAGATTCGACCCTCTGACCGGGGATTTAACTCGAGGATTGTGCCCCACAATGTGCGCCGAACAGCCGCGATCGACGGCCGCGGGAGAGCTAAGGCTTTGGGTTGCAAGCCTATTTAAGTTATATTGCCGCCCAATTCGTGGTGGACTCGCAACTTGTGGTCCATCTGATTGTTTCCACAAGACATTTCAAATGACTCCTGCCGGGGTGCTCTGATGTTCGCCAAACGCTCAAGCCGGGCGCTGGCATTGCTGCTGGCTTTGCCGTCAGCGGCGTTTGCCCTTGGTCTCGGAGACATGCGGTTGCTCTCGCCGCTCAACGCGCCGTTGGACGCGGAGATCGAGATCACCGACGTCGCGCCCGACGAAGTCAACACGGTGCGCGCGCAACTGGCCTCGCGTGAAACCTTCTCCCAGAACGGGCTCGACTACCCGGCTTACCTGACGAGCGTACAGCTGCGCACGGTACAGACTCCGGACGGCCACCAGATCATCAAGATCAGGTCGAACGATCCGATCACCGATCCGTTCATTACGCTGCTCGTCAACGTCTCGTGGTCGCACGGTCAGCTGGTGCGCGAATACACCATGCTGCTCGATCCGCCCGTATACACACCGGCCCAGTCGGCCGCGAGCGCCCCGGTGAGCGCACCGGCGACCGGCGCCGATACGCGTGCCGGCACCATTACCCGCAGCGCCGAAGCGCCGGCCGCCACGGCACCGGCCGCCGAGGCGCCGC
>JASHVF010000126.1 GCA_030039615.1 Gammaproteobacteria bacterium
GACGGATCGCGCAGCAGCCGCTGGATGACCTGGACCGACTGCGCATCGACCGAAACGCTCGAGGCGATGACCCTGCCATGGGTGTCGATCACCATCACCATGTCGGCGCCGATGCGCCGGGCGTTGTTGCGCGCGGCGGACAGCACCGTGGGCGGATCGCCGCTCGCGACCGCTTCGCGGAACCCGAAATCCGCGGCTGTCACCGCCACGCCCTGGGTCAGCTCCCCGGTGCGATAGCTCATCAGCTGGAGCGCAAGCGAACCGCCCGACCTGAGCTCCTGCCGAGCCCGGGTCTCGACCATCGCCCGCGTGCTGGCCAGCACTGCGGCCAGCGTCACAGTTTGGGTGACGATGACCAGGCCGATGATCAGCACGAGAAGTCGTTTGCGGAAACTGCCCATGAAAAGCGCTCGAATGCCCACCACATCGTAGGCGTCCCGCCGACCAGGGAGCGAGCACACGAGTGCGGGAATGAGACCTCCGGCACGTCCTAGTGGGGTGACGGCAAGCTTGCGGGCCTGGCTGGCCCTGGGCGCCGTCCTGGGTGCGCTGGCACCCGCCGCGGGCGTGCGCGCGGCCACTCTGGTGATCACCGTGCAGGCCGCCGACGGCCGCCCGCTCCAGGGAGTGGTGGTCGCGGCGCGCTCGCTCGATCCGCAGGCTCCCAGGCCCGCGCCGATCAAGGCCGTCATGGACCAGATAGACCGCACCTTCACTCCGGACCTGCTGGTCATCCCGGTCGGCTCCACCGTGACCTTCCCCAACACCGACAGGGTGAGCCACCAGATCTACTCCTTCTCCCCGGCGAAGCGCTTTCAGCTGCCGCTCTACCGCGGCACGCCCTACCCGCCGGTGCACTTCGACCAGGCGGGCGTCGTCACGCTCGGCTGCAACATCCACGACGAGATGGTCGGCTACCTGGTGGTGACCGATGCGCCCTACTACGGGCGCACGGATGCGCGCGGCGCATGGACCGCGGACGTCGCACAGGGCCGCTATCGGATCGCCGTCTGGCACCCGCGCATGCGCGACAGCGAAGCCGATCTCGAGCGCGAGCTCACGGTCGGTGCGAGCGACCGCGCCGCGCTGACCCTGCGCCTGGCCAAGGCGCTGCAGCCGGCGCCGCTCAGCGACCGGCCGCACTCGTGGGACTATTGAGGACGACGCGCATGACTTGCTGCGCCAGCGCGCGCCGTCGCGCCCCGATACTTCCGCTCGCGGCTCTGGGCCTTGCGCTCGCGGCCCGTGCCGGCCTCTGCGCCGCCACCGACTGGGAGCTGAGCGTGGATGCGCGGCTGGTGGACTCCAATGCCGAGCCCTCGCTCATGGAGGGCGGACTCGGTACGACGCGCTTCAGCAGCAACGATGACGGGCTGCAGCTCGGGCGGATCCGGCTCGCAGTGACGCAGCCGCTCGGCGAGCTGTGGAGCGCGCACGCCGACCTCTCCATGTACGACGACAAGGACCGCAGCCCGGTCGGTGCCACCGAAGCCTATCTGCTGTTCCGGCCTTACCCCGTGGCCGGCTACCGCTTGCGCCTCAAGGCCGGCGCATTCTATCCGCCGATCTCGCTCGAGAACCGCGCTCCCGGCTGGGATTCGCCCTACACGCTCTCCTACTCGGCCATCAACAGCTGGCTCGCCACCGAAGTGCGCCCCATCGGACTCGAGGGCACGCTCGACTGGCTCGGCACCCGCGGCGGCCACGAGTTCGATCTCGGCGCGACCGGCGGCGTGTTCGGCTGGGACCAGGGCACCGGCGTGGTGCTCACCAACAACGGCTTCTCGCTCACCGACCGGCAGACGCCGCTGTTCGGCCGCGTCGGGCAGCCGGGCGCCAACCCGCTCGGGGGCGCCGAGCCCTTCCTGCAGTTCGATCACCAGGCGGGTGTCTACGGCGGCCTGGAGCTGCGCTACCTCGATCGGGTGGTGCTGCGGGTGCTGCGCTACGACAACCGCGCCGAGCCGCTGGCGGACGACGACACGACCGCCAACTACTCCCAGGAGACGCGCTTCACCAGCGCCGGGGCGCGCGTCGAGGCCGATCACGGCTGGACGGGCATCGTGCAGTGGCTCGACGGCGAGACCATCACGGCGCAGGACGGAGTGCCGGGAGGCCTGTCGAGCTGGCCGTTCCGCGCGCAATTTGCCCTCGTCTCCAAGCGCTTCGGACGCCACAGCCTGAGCGTGCGCTACGACCGCTTCACGGTCGATTCGGTGAACGGCTGGGGCTACGGCGCGCAGGACGGGCATGCCCTCACCGCGGCCTACGTGTTCGAGCGCGACGCGCACTGGCGCTGCACGCTCGAATGGCTGCAGGTGGTGAGCAGCTCATCCAGCCGCGTCGCCTTCGGCGGACCGCCGCTGCTCACCGAGACGCAGCTGCAGCTCGCGGTGCGCTACGCCCTCGGCTCCGGGGTCTATTGATCGCCGAAATCGCGGCGCGCGCCGCTACCCTCAGCGATAACGCGCCAGGATCTTCTCGAGTCCCTGCGAGCCCGGCGACAGTGCCTCGTAGGGGATGCTGTTGAGCGGCGCGGCGGGGGTCGAGTTCACCTGGTGGAACTCGTGCTGCGCATTCTCGTCGACGAACAGCAGGCCCGTCAGGTACTCCCCGGCCCGCATGCGCTCCTGGATCTGCTGCGCGGCACTGACGCGATTGGTGGGATCGTAGGCGGCGTCGAGCTTCCTCAGGAGGATGCGGCTGCCGTCGTGCATCACCACCGGCACGGTCTCGCCGGCGCGGTAATCGACGCTGATCTCGCGCTCGAGCGGCACGAAGTCGGCGTGCACCGCCGGCTCGTAGTGCTCGCGGGTGTAGGCGTAGCTCTTGGTCGAGCCCTCGTGGTCGTTGAAGGTCACGCACGGCGAGAGCACGTCGATGAGCGCGAAGCCGCGGTGCTTCAAGCCCGCCTGGATGAGCGGCACCAGCTGCGCCTTGTCGCCCGAGAAGCTGCGCGCCACGAACGACGCCCCGAGCGTCATGGCGAGCAGCACCGGATCGATCGGCGGCTGCACGTTGGTCTCGCCCTTCTTGGCTTTCGTGCCGATGTCGGCCGACGCCGAGAACTGCCCCTTGGTGAGTCCGTACACACCGTTGTTCTCGATGATGTAGAGCATGTCGAGGTTGCGGCGGATGGCGTGGCAGAACTGCCCGAGCCCGATCGACAGGGTGTCGCCGTCGCCGGAGACGCCGATATAGGTGAGATCGCGGTTGGCGGCGTTGGCGCCCATGGCGATGGACGGCATGCGACCGTGCACGGAGTTGAAGCCGTGGCCGCCGGAGACGAAGTAGGCGGTGGTCTTGGAGGAGCAGCCGATGCCCGAGAGCTTCACCACGTTCTGCGGCTCGAGCGACAGGCCCCAGATGGCCTCGGTGATCGAGGCCGTGATCGAGTCGTGGCCGCAGCCGGCGCACAGCGTCGACAGCGCCCCTTCGTAGTCGCGGCGCGTCAGCCCGAGCGTATTGCGCGGCAGCGACGGGTGGGCGACCTTCGGTTTCGCGATGAACGTCATGACGGGGCTCCGGATCGAGGCGATGCGCGACGCTCTTCAGGCACGGGCCACGCCCTTGGGGTGCGAGGCGCGCTCGTGCTGCAGCTCGGCCAGCACGCCCTCGACGATGAACGCCGAGGAGATCGGCAGCCCCGAGTAGTGCAGCAGCGAGCGCAGCTTCGACTTCTCGACGGCGGTCTCGAGCGTCAGCAGCGCGCGCAGCTGCGCGTCGCGGTTCTGCTCGACGACGAACAGCCGCTCATGCGCCGCCAGGAACTTCTCCACGTCCTCGCTGAAGGGGAAGGCGCGCACCCGCATGTAGTCCACGGTGACGCCGCGTGCGGCCAGCAGGTCGCGCGCCTCGCGGATCGCGCCGTCGCAGCTGCCGATCGAGACGATGCCGATCTTCGAGTCGGCGGTGGCATCGATCACCGCGCGCGGCACCAGGCGTTTCGCGGTCGCCCACTTGCGCAGCAGCCGGTCGAGCACCACCTGGTAATCGGCGGAGTCCTCGGTGTAGGCGCCGTACTGGTTGTGGCCCGAGCCGCGCGTGAAGTACGCCGCCTTGGGGTCGACGCCCGGCAGTGTGCGGTAGCCGATGCCGTCCTCATCCACGTCGAGGAAGCGGTAGAACTTCTTCAGCTTCAGCACCTCTTCCTTGCCGAGCATCTTGCCGCGATCGGGCCGGTAGCTGTCGTCCCACTTGAGATCGCGGCACATCCAGTCGTTCATGCCGATGTCGAGGTCGGAGAGCACCATCACCGGGGTCTGCAGCCGCTCCGCCAGGTCGAAGGCCTGCACCGCCATGTAGAAGCATTCCTCGGGGTTGGCGGGGTAGAGACACACGTGGCGCGTGTCGCCGTGCGAGGCGTAGGCCGCCAGCATGAGATCGCCCTGCTGGGTGCGGGTCGGCATGCCCGTGGAGGGCCCGACGCGCTGGATGTCGAAGATCACCGCCGGGACTTCCGCGTAGTAGGCAAGACCCAGGAACTCGTTCATGAGCGAGATGCCCGGGCCCGAAGTCGCGGTAAAGGCGCGCGCGCCGTTCCACATGGCGCCGATCACCATGCCGATCGCCGCCAGCTCGTCCTCCGCCTGGATGAAGGCGAAGTTCTTCGCCCCCGTGTCCTTATCGACGCGGCTGCGGTCGGCGAACATCTTGAACGCGTCCATCAGCGAGGTGGACGGCGTGATCGGGTACCAGGCGGCGACCGTGGCGCCGGCATAGAGCGCGCCGAGCGCTGCCGAGGTGTTGCCGTCGATCATGATGTGGCCGGCGGTCTCGTCGAGCGGCTCGACCTTGAGCGGCAGCGGGCACTCGAAGTTCGCCTTCGCGTAGTCGTAGCCGAGCTGGATCGCCTTCATGTTGCTCTCGACCAGCTGCGGCTTCTTCGCATAGGTCTCGGCGAGGAGCTCGCGGATGCGCGCCACGTCGAGGTCGAGGAGCGCGGCCAGCACCCCGGCGTAGCAGATGTTCTTCATCAGGATGCGGGTGCGCACGCCGTTGAAGCTCTCGTTGCAGAGCTGCGCCAGCGGCACGCCGAGCACCGTGATGTCGTCGCGCTTCAGCAGCGCCGGCCGCGGCCAGGTGGAGTCGTACACCAGGTAGCCGCCCGGGGCGACCTCGCGCACGTCGCGCGCGTAGGTCTCGGCGTTCATGGCCACCATGAGATCCACCCGCCCGGAGCGCGCCACGTAGCCCGCCCGCGTCACGCGGATCTCGTACCAGGTGGGCAGGCCCTGGATGTTGGACGGGAAGTAGTTCTTACCCATCACCGGGATGCCGCTCCTGAAGATCGACTTCATGAGCAGCGTATTGGCGCTCGCCGAGCCGGTGCCGTTCACCGTGGCGATCTTGATGGTGAAGTCGTTGACGCGCGTGGTGGTGGGCGACATGGCTTTCAGGCGATCTTCTTGGCAGGCTGCGCGGGCAGCGCGCGCGGCTCGTCGGCGGCGTGCGGCCACTTGAGCTCGGACTTCTGCATATCCCAGGCGGCGGTCGGGCAGCGCTCGGCGCACAGCCCGCAGTGCACGCACAGGTCCTCGTCCTTGACCATCACCCGGGCGGTCTGCGGCAGCGCCGCCGAGACGTACAGCGGCTCGGCGAGGTTCTTCGCCGGCGCCTTGAGGCGCGCGCGCAGCTCGCTCTCGGTGCCGTTGTGGGTGATGGTGAGACAGTCGACCGGGCAGATGTCGATGCAGGCGTCGCACTCGATGCAGAGCTTGGCGGTGAACACCGTCTGCACGTCGCAGTTGAGGCAGCGCTGCACCTCCTGCTCCACCTGCTCGGCGGTGAAGCCGAGCTCGACCTCGATGTTGAGCTTCTTGAAGCGCTCCTTGATGGAGACGTGCGGCATGAGGCGCCGCTCGACCGGCGTGTAGTCGTTCGAGTACGACCACTCGTGCATGCCCATCTTGCGGCTCTGCAGGTTCATTCCCGGCGGCAGCCGCTCGGCGACCGGTTCGCCCTGGCAGTGGCGGTGGATGGAGATGGCGGCCTGGTGGCCGTGCTCGACCGCCCAGATGATGTTCTTCGGGCCAAAGGCGGCATCGCCGCCGAAGAACACGCCCGCACGGGTCGACTGGAAGGTGGTCTTGTCGATCACCGGCACGTCCCACTTGTCGAACTCGATGCCGAGATCGCGCTCGATCCACGGGAAGGCGTTCTCCTGGCCGATGGCGAGGATCACGTCGTCGGCCGGCAGGAACTCCTCGCCCGCGACGCGCTCGGCGGTGATGCGCCCGGCGTCGTCGACGTCGTACTCCATGCGGTCGAACAGCATGCCGCTGAGGCGCCCGCCCTCGAGCACGAAGGCCTTGGGAGAACGGTTGACGACGATCTGGACGCTCTCCTCCTCGGCGTCCTCGAGCTCCCAGGCGGAGGCCTTGAAGAAGGCGCGCGGCTTGCGCGCCATGACCTTGACGCTCTCGGCGCCGAGCCGCAGGCTCGTGCGGCAGCAGTCCATCGCGGTGTTGCCGACGCCGATGATGAGCACGCGCTTGCCGACCTTGTCGATGTGGCCGAAGGCGACCGACTCGAGCCAGGCGATGCCGATATGGACGTTGGCGGCGGCGGCCTCGCGGCCCGGCAGCTTCAGCTCCTTGCCCTTCGGTGCGCCGGAGCCGACGAACACCGCATCAAAGCCGCCGCTGCCGAGGAGCTCGCGCATGCTGCTCACCGGGGTGTTGAGCCGGAGGTCGACGCCCATGCCGCTGATCATCGCGATCTCTTCGTTCAGCACCGCGGCCGGCAGGCGGAACGAGGGAATGTTGGTGCGCATCAGGCCGCCGGGCTCGCCGTACTGCTCGAAGATCGTGACCTGGTAGCCGAGCGGCATGAGATCGTTGGCGACGGTGAGCGAGGCGCAGCCGGCGCCTATGCAGGCGATGCGCTTGCCGTTCTTCGCCGTGGGGATCTGCGGCAGCCGCGCGCTCACATCGTCACGGTGGTCGGCCGCGACGCGTTTCAGGCGGCAGATCGCCACCGGTTTCTGCTCGATGCGCCCGCGCCTGCAGGCCGGCTCGCAGGGACGATCGCAGACGCGCCCCAGGATCCCGGGAAATACGTTCGAGTGCCGGTTCACCATGTAGGCGTCGGTGAAGCGGCCCTGGGCGATCAGGCGGATGTACTCAGGAACGTCGGTGTGAGCCGGACAGGCCCACTGGCAATCCACAACTCGATGGTAGTAATCGGGATGGGAGGTATCGGTGGGTTCCATTCACACACTAGGGCCGGCGTTGCCGCGGGCCCTCGCTGCCGGGGGACGCTGAGTATAGAGGCGCGAGGCGGAATTTCATCGTCGTTAATGTCCCCGAGTGCGCATTCGCGCACATTTGCAGCACGGTCCCGCAGCGCAAATGACGGCCCGTGCGCGACATGTTGCATTGCAGCATCGCCTCCCTCGCGCGCCCTCTATACTCGGCGCAGCCCATGGCTGACCCCATCGCCACCGAGATCCGGCTGCGGCGCGCCTCGCGCGTGCTCGAGGTGAGCTTCGCCGACGGCAGCCGCTTCGAGCTGCCGTTCGAGTACCTGCGCGTGCACTCGCCGTCGGCCGAAGTGAAGGGTCACGGCCCGGGACAGGCAGTGCTGGTGCTCGGCAAGGAGAACGTCGGCATCAGTGCCGTGGAGCCCGTGGGGCAGTACGCCGTGAAGCTGGTCTTCGACGACGGCCACGACACCGGGCTCTATACGTGGAAGTATCTGCACGAGCTCGGCCGCGAGCGCGCGAGCAACTGGGCGCGCTACCAGGAGCGGCGCGCGCGGGCCGCGAAGTAGCGCCGCGCGGCGCGCCCCGAAAAGCAAAGCGGGCCGGACATCGCTGCCCGGCCCGCGCTCTTGCAAGACCCCCCTGAACGGTCGCGATTCTAGCGCATCGCGCGCGGGAAGATGCAAGGACTGCTTGCGCGAAGTGTTAAGTCCGATCGACTAGAATGCGTCTCAGCACCTGTTGCGCGCGAGCCATGGCAGAAGAGCGCTCCACCGACTTCGGCTTCCAGCGCGTACCGCTTACGGACAAGGCGCGCCGCGTGCGCGGCGTGTTCGACTCGGTAGCGCACCGCTACGACCTCATGAACGACCTGATGTCGGCGGGCACGCATCGCCTGTGGAAGCGTTTCGCGCTGGCGCTGGCGAACCTGCACCCGGGGCAGCGCGCGCTCGACGTGGCGGGCGGCAGCGGCGACCTGGCGGCGGGACTCGCGCGACAGGTGGGCGAGCGCGGCCTGGTGGTGCTCACCGACATCAACGCGGCGATGCTCGGGCGCGGGCGCGACCGGCTGATCGACGCCGGCATGGCGAACGTCGCCTGCGTGCAGGCCGACGCCGAGCGGCTGCCGTTTGCGGACGGCACCTTCGATGCCGTCACCATCGGCTTTGGGCTGCGCAACGTGACCGACAAGATGGCGGCGCTCGCCTCGATGCGTCGCACGCTCAAGCCCGGCGGGCAGCTGCTGGTGCTCGAGTTCTCCCAGCCGCAGCTGCCCGGCCTGAAGAGGCTCTACGATGCCTACTCGTTCCGCGTACTGCCGCTTCTCGGCCGCTACGTGGCCGGCGATGAGGCGAGCTACCGCTACCTCGCCGAGTCGATCCGTATGCATCCCGACCAGGAGACGCTGCTCGCGATGATGCGCGCAGCGGGGCTCGAGGGCTGCCGCTACCACAATCTCTCCGGCGGCATCGTCGCCGTGCATCGCGGCTACCGGGCTTGAGCGTGCTCGAGGCGACGCTCGGCAAGCTCCTGAATCGCGGCCTGCCACGCTCGGGGCGCGCACGCGCGCTCACCGCCGAGCTCGCCGGACGGAGCCTCGCGCTCGAGCTTGAGGGCTTCGGCCGGCTGCGGCTCGAATCGAACGGCTCGACGCTCCGCGTCACGCCGGATGAGGCAGCGGCCGACGCGACGCTGCGCGCCGGTCCCCTCGCTCTGGCCGCGCTCGCGCTCGCAGACGCGCAGGCGGCGGTGCAGCGCGGCACCGTTACGTTCTCGGGGGATACCGAGACCGCCGCCGCTTTCCGCGAGCTGCTCGTGCTCCTCAGGCCCGATCCCGAGGAGGAGCTCTCGCTCGTGCTCGGCGACGTGGCGGCGCACCAGCTCGCGCGGCTGGCACGCGCAGCCGCGGCCTGGGGCGGCAGCGCCGCCCGCGCCGCCTGGCGTAACGGCGCCGACTACCTCGCCCACGAGCGGGCGGATCTGGTGCCGCGCCACGAGGGGGAGCAGTTCCTGCGCGCGGTCGATGCGCTGCGCGAGGACCTCGACCGCCTCGAGGCGCGCCTCACGCTGCTCGCGCAGCGGCACGCCGCCGGCGCGGGAAGCTGAGCCGTGAAGCTGCGCGTGGTGCTGCGGCTCCTCGAGATCCAGCGCGTGCTGCTGCGCCACGGGCTCGACGAGTATGTCCGTGCCACTCATCTATATAGGCCGCTGCGCTTCGTCCTCTACTGCTCGCCCGGCGTATGGCTCGAGCGGCGCCGTGCGGGTGCGCGCGGCGCGCGGCTGCGCCTGGCGCTCGAGGAGCTCGGGCCGATCTTCGTGAAGTTCGGCCAGGCGGTGTCGACGCGCCGCGATCTGCTGCCGCCCGACATCGCCGACGAGCTCGCCAGGCTCCAGGACCGCGTGCCGCCCTTCGACGGACGCCTGGCGCGCGAGCGCATCGAGGCGAGCCTCGGGGCGCCGGTAGCCGCGCTCTTCGCCTCTTTCGAGGAGACGCCGCTCGCCGCCGCCTCCATCGCCCAGGTGCACGCCGCGCGGCTGCCGGACGGCAGGGAGGTGGTCGTCAAGGTGCTGCGCCCGGGGATGCGTGCCGTGATCGAGCGCGATCTCGAGGTGCTGGACGCACTCGCCGCGCTGGCCGAGCGCTACTGGAGCGAGGGCCGGCGGCTGCGGCCGAGCGAGCTGGTCGCCGAGTACCGCAAGACGGTGCTCGACGAGCTCGATCTGATGCGCGAGGCCGGCAACGCCTCGCAGCTGAAGCGCAACTTCGCCGGCTCGGAGCTGCTCTACGTACCGGAGGTGCACTGGGATTACTGCCGCGCCGACGTCATGGTGATGGAACGCATCCACGGCGTGCCGATCAGCGACATGGCGGCGCTGCGCGCCGCCGGCACCGACATCGCGCAGCTCGCCGAGAACGGCGTGCGCATCTTCTTCACCCAGGTGTTCCGCCACAACTTCTTCCACGCCGACATGCACCCGGGCAACATCTTCGTGCTGCTCGGCAATCCGCGCCGGCCGCGCTATGCGGCGGTCGATTTCGGCATCGTCGGCACGCTCGATCCGCGCGACCAGCACTACCTCGCCGAGAACTTCCTCGCGGTGTTCGACCGCGACTACCGGCGCGTGGCGCAGCTGCACCTCGAGTCCGGCTGGGTGCCGGCGGGCACGCGCGTCGACGAGATGGAATCCGCGGTGCGCACGGTGCTCGAGCCGATCTTCGACCGGCCGCTGAAGGACATCTCCTTCGGACGCATCCTGCTGCGCCTGTTCGAGATCTCGCGGCGCTTCGACATGCAGATCCAGCCGCAGCTGCTGCTGCTGCAGAAGACGCTGCTCAACGTCGAGGGCTTAGGGAGAGAGCTCTACCCCGAGCTCGATATCTGGAGCACGGCGAGCCCCATCCTGCGCGCGTGGATGCGCGAGCGCAGCAGCTTCGGCGCGCTGCTGAAGAGCGTACGCGCCCACGCCCCGGAGATCCTCGAGGCGGTGCGCGGCATCCCCGCGCTGCTCGCCGCTCAGCTGCGGCGCGCCCCCGACGCCGAGCGCGCGCCGGCGCCGGCGGTGGA
>JASHVF010000127.1 GCA_030039615.1 Gammaproteobacteria bacterium
AATCGTGAGAGGTGGCTCAGGCTGGTTGTGGCGAAGGGTCGCCAGGGCGGTTGCGATCGCGGCCGCCGTGGTGGTGTTCATCGGCGTGTTCGGCTGGGTGGTGATGCAGCTGTGGAACTACGTGGTTCCGCCCCTGTTCCACGGCCCGGCGGTCGGCTACTGGCAGGCGCTGGCGCTGTTGGTGCTGTCGCGGGTTCTGTTCGGCGGCCTGCGGGGGTTGCGCGGCTCGCACTGGCGCGGGCACACCTGGCGGGAGCGCTGGGAGAGCCTGACGCCGGAGGAGCGCGCGCGGCTGCGCGAGCGCGTCTGCGGACGTGCCGGCGGCGCGCCGCCCGCAGGGGAGGAGCGCCGGCAGTCCTGACACGGGTCGACGGTTGACGGGCGCTCGGGAGCCAACGCAACATGCGGCCCCGATGGCCCCGGTCAACATGACGGCGATCGAGATCCGCGAGCCCGGACCGCCGCCGGTATTGCGCCCGGTACGCCGGCCGGTGCCGCAGCCGAAGGCGGGCGAAGTGTTGATCCGGGTGACCGCCGCCGGGGTGAACCGGCCCGACGTGCTGCAGCGCAAGGGTCTGTATGCGCCCCCGCCCGGTGCCAGCGACATTCCGGGGCTCGAGGTGGCGGGCGTGGTGCTGGGGGCGGGCGAAGGCGTGCGCGAGCCGCAGGTCGGGGCGCGAGTGTGCGCGCTGCTCGCCGGCGGCGGCTACGCCGAGTACGCGACCGCGCCCGCAGTGCAGTGCCTGCCGGCGCCCTCGCAGCTGACGCTGGAGGAGGCGGCGGCGCTGCCGGAGACCTTCTTCACTGTGTGGTACAACGTCTTCGAGCGCGCGCGGCTGCGCTCGGGCGAGACGCTGCTGGTGCACGGCGGCGGCAGCGGCATCGGCACCACCGCGATCCTGCTCGGTAAGGCCTTCGGCGCGCGCGTGATCGTGACCGCGGGCAGCGCCGCCAAGTGCGCCGTCTGCCGCGAGCTCGGCGCGGATCACGCCTTCAACTACCACGAGAGCGATTTCGTCGAGGCGACGCTGCGCGCCACCGACGGCCGCGGCGCCGATGTCATCCTCGACATGGTGGGGGGCGACTACGTGGCGCGCAACGTGGCCGCCGCGGCCACCGACGCGCGCATCGCCGTGATCGCTCACCAGGGCGGCGCCCGGGCCGAGATCGATCTGCGCCCGCTGATGGTGAAGCGCCTGCAGCTGAGCGCCTCGACGCTGCGGGCGCAGTCGGTGGAGAGCAAGGGACGGCTTGCCGCGGCGCTGCGCCAACACGTCTGGCCGCTGTTCGCCACCAAGCGCTTGAAGCCCCTGATCCATGCGCGCTTCCCGCTGGCGCAGGCCGCCGCGGCTCACGAGCTGATGGAGTCGAACGCGCACATCGGCAAGATCGTGCTGATCGCCTGAAGGCGCGAAAAGCGTGAGCTGAGAGCGCCGCGGCCGGCGAAAAACCCGCCCGGGTTCACGGAATTGCCGTACCCTCCCGCGCCAGACTGACACAAGAATTCACGGAGAACCCATGAGTCTCTCCCCCTACGGTCTCCTCGATCTGCCCTGGTGGGGCTGCGTGCTGGTGACGTTCGCCACCATCCAGACGATGTTCCTCGGCGTGACGCTTTATCTGCACCGCGACCAGTCCCACGGCGGGCTGATCCTGCATCCGGCGCTGCGCCACATGTTCCGCTTCTGGCTGTGGTTCAGCTCCGGCGCCGTAACGCGCGAGTGGGTGGCGGTGCACCGCAAGCACCACGCCTGCGCCGACCGGGAAGGCGATCCCCACAGCCCGGTGGTGTTCGGCTTGAGGCGCGTGCTGTTCGAAGGCTTCGAGCTGTACCGCGCCGCCGGCAGCGATCCCGACACGCTGCGCAACTACGGCCGCGGTACCCCCGACGACTGGCTGGAGCGCCACGTCTACGCCCGGCACACCTACCTGGGGATCGTGCTGTTCGTGCTCGCGCACCTGGCGCTCTTCGGGGTGGCGGGAATCATCATGATCGCGGTGCATCTCGCCGCCCAGCCGTTCTTCGCCGGCGGCGTGATCAACGGCCTCGGGCACGCGGTCGGCTACCGCAGCTTCGAGATGCCCTCGACCGCCACCAACCTCGTGCCGTGGGCGCTGCTGCTCGGGGGCGAGGAGCTGCACAACAATCACCACGCCTTCCCACGCTCGGCGCGTTTCGCCGTGCAGCGCTGGGAGGTCGATATCGGCTGGCTGTGGATACGGCTGTTCGGCGCGTTCGGGCTGGCGCGGGTGCGCTGGGTCGCGCCGCGCCCGCACCTCGAGCGCCGCGGCCGCGAGCTCGACGCCGACACGGTGCGCGCGCTCTTCACCAACCGCCTGCACGTCCTGCGCGACTACGCGCGGCGCGTGGTGTTGCCGGTGTGCCGCGAGCTCAGGCGCCACGAGCCGCAGGGCTCGCTGCCGGCTGGCGCCTCGCAGCTTCTGATCCGCCACCCGGCGCTGCTGGCCGAGGAAGCGCGCCGGCGGCTGCGCGAGCTGCTCGAGCGCTACGAGGTGCTGCGCCGCGTGGTCGAGTACCGCGAGGCGCTGCAGCAGCTGTGGGAGAACGCCGCGACCAGCCACGCGCCCGCACAGTTGCGTGAGTGGTGCCGGGGCGCGGAGGACAGCGGCATCGGCGCGCTGCGCGAATTCGCGCGCGGGCTCGCGGCCTACGCACCGTCGCGCGCTTAGCCGCCGCCCTGTCTCTCCGGCAGCGAGCGCGAGCGCGTCACGGCGCGCATCGCGAAGCTCGATTGCACCCGCGCCACGCTCGGCAGGCGGGTGAGATGCTGGTTGTGGATGCGCTCGAAGTCGGCGAGATCGCTGACCACCAGCCGCAGCAGATAGTCGTGCTCGCCGGTCATGAGGTAGCACTCCATCACTTCCGGAACGCGCCGCACCGCGCTCTCGAAGGCCTCGAGTCCCGTCTGGCTCTGGCGATCGAGCGTAATGCTCACGAACACGTTCACCGGGAATCCGGCGCGCTGCTGGTCGACGAGGGCGGTATAGCCCTGGATCAGGCCCGACTCCTCCAGCGCGCGCACCCGCCGCAGGCACGCGGATTCGGAGAGATTCACCCGGGACGCCAGCAGGGCGTTCGTCATGCGGGCGTCTTCCTGCAGCAGGCGCAGGATCACGCGGTCATAGCGGTCGAGCTCCATGCAGCAAGAATCCTTCGCGAATGGATTGCTTATCAGCAGATTCTGCCACATTGACCCGCGCGGCGGCTGAAAATACGCAAACGGGCGCCGCCGCCGCTGCGCTCTAATCCGCCGCCATCGAGAACCAACCGGGGGGACTGGCCATGCGCATCGGTGTTCCGCGCGAGATCAAGATTCACGAGTATCGGGTCGGCCTGGTGCCGGCCGGTGTCCGCGAGCTCGCCGCCGCGGGTCACGAGCTGCTGGTCGAGACCGGCGCCGGCAACGGCATCGGTGTCGATGACGGGCAGTATCGGGCCGCGGGCGCGACGATCGCCGCCAGTGCGGCCGAGGTGTTTGAGCGCGCCGAGATGATCATCAAGGTGAAGGAGCCGCAGCCGGTCGAGTGCGCGATGCTGCGTC
>JASHVF010000011.1 GCA_030039615.1 Gammaproteobacteria bacterium
GGCGCGCGGCTGGGCGCGCTAGGCGCCCGGGCCCCGATAGTCGAGCTTCTTCGTCAGCGCGCGATCGGTGTCCTCGACGCTGAGGAGCGTGGTGACGCGGGTGCGCACCAGCCCGCCGGAGGAAGCCGCGAGCGACAGCGCCGCGACGCTCACCGCATCGGGCAGTTCGGCGATCACCACCACGTCGCGCTCGCCGAGCGCGAAGTAGAAGCTCTCGACCCTGCCCTCGAGACTCTCGACCGCCTTGACCACCGCCTGCTTGCGTCCGGAACCCTTGTCCCGCTGCAGGCCGCGCAGACCTTCGGCGCTATAGGTGCCTTCGACGAGATACTTGGGCATGACATGCTCCTTGTTATTGGCGAAGCACGCCAGAAATTCTACCCCTCGAGGTCCCCCAAGGCCCGCGCAGACCCGCTGCAGCGCCGATATACTGCGCCGTGTCCAGCGTCACTCCCGGCCATGCTGAGCCCTGAAGCCACCCACACCGCCAACGCCGACCCGGGCGAGCTCGGAAAATTCGATCGGCTGGCGGCGCGCTTCTGGGACAGCCACGGGGAATTCCGCCCGCTGCACCTCTTGAACCCGGTGCGCGCGCAGTACATCGCGGCGCGCACGCCGCTCGGCGGCGCCCGGGTGCTGGACGTCGGCTGCGGGGGCGGACTGCTCGCGGAGGCGCTCGCGGGCGCCGGCGCCCGCGTCACGGGCATCGACCTGGCTCCCGGCATGATCGAGGTGGCGCGCCTGCACGCCGCCGAATCGAAGCTCGCGATCGACTACCGGGTCGCCGGCGCCGAGGAGCTGGCGGCGGCCGCGCCGGGCGGCTTCGATGCGGTCGCCTGCATGGAGATGCTCGAGCACGTGCCCGAGCCCGCCGCCATGGTGGCGACGCTCGCCTCGCTCGTTCGCCCGGGCGGGGCGCTGTTCGTCTCGACCCTGAACCGCAACCTGCGTGCCTTCCTCGCGGCGATCGTCGCCGGCGAATACCTGCTGCGCCTGCTGCCGCGCGGCACTCACGAGTATGAGCGGCTCATCCGCCCGGCGGAGCTCGCCCGCTTCGGGCGCGCGGCCGGACTCAGCCTCGAGGACCTGCGCGGGATCGAGTTGAACCCGTTCACTTCCCACGCGACGCTGACGCGCGACGTCGCGGTGAACTACCTCGCACACTTCTCGCGCGGCGCGGCCGCACGGTGAGCTCGCTCGCGGCGCTCCTCACGGTCGCAGCCGCGGGGCTGCTCGCGGGCGTCGCGCTCGGCGCCCTGCTCGCGCAGCTGCGGGCCGCGCGCCGCCTCGAGGCGCTGCGCCTCGAGCTCACCGCGGCGCGGGTGCGCCTCGAGGCGAGCGCACTCGCTGAGGCCGGCCGCGCGCAGCGCTCCGAGGAGTCCGAGACACGGCTGCGCGCCGCCTTCGGCTCGCTCGCCGGCGAGGCGCTGCGCGCCAACAACGAGCAGTTCCTGAACCTCGCACGGCAGATCCTCGGGCGCGACCAGGCGGTCGCCGAGGGCGCCCTCAAGGAGCGCGAGGCGGCGATCGCGCAGCTGGTGCTGCCGCTGCGCGCCTCGCTCGAGCGCACCGAGGCGCAGGTCGCCAAGCTCGAGGCCGAGCGGCGCGAGGCGTTCGCGACGCTGCGCACGCAGATCGAGACCCTCAGCGGCGGCCAGGCGCAGCTGTCGCGCGAGACGCGCAACCTCGTCACGGCACTGCGCCGCCCCGAAGTGCGCGGCCGCTGGGGCGAGCTGACGCTGCGCCGCCTGGTGGAGCTCGCCGGCCTCACCGAGCACTGCGATTTCACCGAGCAGATGCGCGTCACGGGCGAGGACGGCGTGCTGCGCCCGGATCTGGTGGTGCACATGCCGGATGCTCGCGACCTGGTGATCGACGCCAAGGCGCCGTTCGATGCTTATCTCGCCGCTCTCGAGGCGCCGAGCGAGGAGGAGCGGGCACTCGCCCTCAGGCGCCACGCGCAGCAGGTCGAGGCGCGCGTGCGCGAGCTCGCCTCCAAGAGCTACTGGAGCCAGTTCGAGCGCAGCCCCGAGTTCGCGGTGTTGTTCCTGCCGGGAGACCAGTTCCTGTCGGCCGCTCTCGCCGAGCGCCCGGAGCTCATCGAAAGCGCGCTCGCCCAGAGCGTCATCATCACCACGCCCTCGACGCTGATCGCGCTCCTGAAGACCGTGGCCTACGGCTGGCGGCAGTCTGAAGTCGCGCACAATGCCGCCGTGATCCGCGACCTCGGACAGGAGCTCTACCGCCGGCTCGCGAGCTTCGACGGGCACCTCCTGCGCATGGGGCAGCGGCTCGCCTCGGCGGTCGACGCCTACAACTCCGCGGTCGGCTCGCTCGAGCGCCACGTGCTGCCGCAGGCGCGGCGCTTCACCGAGCTCGGTGTCACCACGGACGCCGCGCTCGCGCCTCTCGAGCAGGTCACGCAGCTCACGCGTTCCGGCGATGTGCCGCCGCCCGGCGAGCCGCCGGCCCGAAACGATTGAGCCCCACCGTGCCGGGCGCGTCCGCGACGCGCACGCTCGCCTGGCTCTATTGCCCGCCGGCCGCTCAGCCGCTGTTCCTGGCTCTCTGCGGCCTCGAGGCGGAGATCGGCGCGAGCCTCAAGCCCGGGATCGATCATCAGGTCGCCCACCGCCGGCTCGCGTGGTGGCGCGAGGAGTGCGCGCGCTGCACGCGCGGCGCGGCCGCGCATCCGCTCACCCGGGCGCTCGCCCGCTGCTTCGCCGGGCGCGATCCCGCGCCCCTCACGGGCCTCGCGGGCCTCGTGGACGCCGCCGTCTGGGACCTGGCCTGCGCCACTTTCGAGACGCGCCGCGAGCTGACCGCCTACTGCGAGCGCTGGGCGGATGCGCTCATCGTGCCGCTGATCGCGCACGCCGCGCCGCAGCTCGAGCGCGCCGCCGGGCGCGCACTCGGTGCAGCGCTGCGGGAGGCGGAGCTTCTGC
>JASHVF010000128.1 GCA_030039615.1 Gammaproteobacteria bacterium
CGCTTCAGCGCCTTGGTGGGGCGCTCACCCGAGCGCGCCACGCGCTTCGGCCGGATGAAGCTGTAGTACTCGTTCTCGATCTGCAGGATGTTGGCATTCAGCTGGCGCCACTCGCCGTTCACCTCGACGCCGAGCGCCTCGTACGGAGGGTAGGGCACGGTGATCGCGCGCTGCAGGTCGCGTACGTACTCCTCGAGGCTGTTCACCGACACCGTGAGGCCGGCCTGGTTGCGGTTGCGGTAGCCGACGTCGCTCATGCGCAGGCTGGTCGCGTAGGGCTCGTAGGCGGTCCCGGGCGCGAAGTCCTGAAGCTGCACGTCGCGTCCCTTGAGGAACGACTTGCATACGACCGGGGAGACGCCGAACAGGTACAGCACCAGCCAGCCGTGGCGGTGGTAGTTGCGCAGCAGGTCGAAATAGCTCGCCGAGACGAACTGCGCGCCGTGGGTGCGCGAGCCGCTGAGCGCCGCGTAGGCCTCCCAGAAGGGCAGCGGGAAGGAGTAGTTGAAGTGCACGCCCGAGATCGCCTGCATCATGCGCCCGTAACGCAGTCCCAGGCCGTTGCGGTACACGGTCTTCATGCGGCCGACGTGCGAGCTGCCGTACTGCGCGAGCGGTATGTCCGCGTCGCCCTCGATCGCGCACGGCATGCTGGTCGCCCACAGGAGCTCATCGCCCAGGTGGCGGTATACGAACTGATGCAGGTCGAGCAGGTACTGCAGCAGCTCCCAGCTGTGGGTGAAGGCGGGCGTGACCAGCTCGATCAGCGACTCGGAGAAGTCGGTGGTGATGTGCTCGCTGGTGAGCGCCGAGCCGAGCGCCGCCGGGTGCGGCGTGTGCACCAGCCGCCCGCGCGGCGAGACGCGCAGCGATTCCTTCTCCACCCCCTTGGCTCCGCCCTGCAGGATCTGCGGCTCGCCGCTGTTGACGAGAGCGCCGAGGCGTCGCTCGAAGACGCGATCGATGGCCGCGCTGCTCATGGGTCCTCGTTCGGGCCGCTACCAGCGGATGCGGCCCGTGAGCACCTCGTAGGCCATGCGGAAGTCGCCGCGCAGGCTGTAGAGCGGGTGGGTGAAGGTCGCCGGGCGGTTGCGCTCGAAGAAGAAGTGACCCACCCACGCAAACGCGTAGCCGGCCAGCGGAACCGCCCACAGGAGCGCGAGGCGCCCGCTCGCGAGCGCCGCGGCCGCGAGCGTCAGCGCGAGCAGCGTCCCGGTCACGTGCAGCCGGCGGGAGGTGCGGTTCTTATGCTCGCCGAGATAGAACGGGTAGAACTCGCGAAAGCTCGCGAAGCCCGCCGCGCCCCCTTGCTGGTGGTCCCCCATGCGCGTCAGCCCGCGAACAGGTCCCCCTGCCAGGCCTTGCCGTGCTTGTAGGACGTGAGCCGCTCGTCCATGGCGCGCACGTTCCAGCCAAGCTCGCGGGCTTTCTTGAGCGCGGTCTCCTGCTGCGCGACCGCCGCGCTGAAGTCGCCGGCGGCGGCGGCCGCGGCGGCCACGGCCTCGAACATCTGCGGGTCGGAGCGGATGTCGCCGGCGGCGAGCCTGGCGGCGATCTGCTGGGCGGTCGCGGGATCGCGCAGCGCCGCGATCGGCGAGGCGGCGAGCAGCGCCACCACGTGCTTCCTGACGTAGTAGCTGTCGGAGACGGCGGCGCTCTCGAGCAGTGCGCGCGCCTCACGCAGCTGCTGCTCGCCCGGATCGGCGCCGAGGAGATCTTTCGCCAGTGCGAGCTGCGCGGCCGCATCGCCGCCCGCAGCCGCGGGCGCCAGCCACGCCGCCCCGCTCGTCTGCGGGTGACAGACCTCGACGGACTGAAGCTGCGCGGCGAGCCAGTACTGCGCCTGTGGATTGCCATCGCGCGCCGCCTCGATCAAAAGCTGCGTGCCGCGCGCGGCTCCCAGGCCGATTGCCGGATCGGCGGTCGCCGCCAGCCCGACCAGATACTCGGCGGCCGCATCGCCGGCGTCCGCCGCGCCGCGCGCCTCCCTGTAGGTAGCGCTGCTCCAGAGCGGCTCGGCGCCGGGGACGTTGAAGGACTGGCGTACCTCCATGCGCGATTCCACCGGCGTGCCGTTGCGGGTCGCGGGTGTGAAGCGCGAGTGCAGCCACGCTTCGATGGCCGCGGCCGCAAACGCCGGGTCGGGGGCGCTGAAGAGAATCTCGGGATCGCGCGGGCGGCCGTCGGCCCCCACCGTGAGCTCGCCGATCACCAGCCCGTTGCGCGGCTTGTCCGGCGAGGGGTAATCCGGCAGCGGGGCTGAGCTCATCGCCGCAGGAACGCGCCCGCGGCAGTTGAGGTCCGGATCGACGATGCCGCGCGAGCGCAGCGCCTCGCGACCGTAATGCGCCACGATGCCGGCGGCGGCATCCAGCTCAGCGCGCGACAACGAGCCCTGCACGGCCGCCACCCGGCCGCCGACCAGCTGCTGGCAGCCATTGTCGGCGGCCGCCTTCAGCCAGCCGACTCCGGCGCCGACGTCCTTCGCCCCGCCTTGCCCCTGCAGCAGCATGACGCCGAGGTTGAACTGCGAGGAGCAGTCACCGAGCTCGGCCATCGCATTGAACTGGCGGCGCGCGCTGTCGTAGCGCGCGGCCTGGTAATCGGCGAGCGCCGCGTGGAAGTCGGCGCGGGCGGCGGCGCTGGCCAGCGCCACCACGGCGAGCGCCGTGCAGCGAATGCTCCGGTTCATGCGTTTATCCTCAGCGCTCGACGATCGCCGTGACTCCCATGCCGCCGGCAGTGCACACCGACATGAGCCCGCGCCTGGCGGCCTGGTTCCCGGCGATGAGCTTCGCGAGCGTCGGCAGTATGCGCGTTCCCGTCGCCGCGAACGGGTGGCCGAGCGCCACACTGCCGCCCTTGACGTTGAGTTTCGTCCGGTCGATGGCACCGAGGGGCCCGGGAAGCCCGAGCACGTCGCGACAGTACTCCGGGGTCTCCCAGGCCTTGAGCGTGCACAGCACCTGCGCGGCGAAGGCCTCGTGGAGCTCGTAATAGTCGAAATCCTGGAGCGTCACGCCGGCATCGCGCAGCATCGCCGGCACCGCGTACGCGGGCGCCATCAGCAGCCCCTCCCTGCCGCTTACGTAATCGACCGCCCACACCTTGCCGTAGGTGAGATAGGCGAGCACCGGGAGCCTGCGTTTGGCGGCCCACTCGGGCGTGGCGAGCAGCACCGCGCTCGCGCCGTCGGTGAGCGGCGTCGAATTGCCGGCGGTCAGCGTGCCGTCGGCGGCGAAGCTCGGCTTGAGCTTCCCGAGCTTCTCGACGCTGGTGTCGGCGCGCACGTTGCTGTCGGTCTTGAGGCCCAGGTACGGCACCACCAGATCGTCGTAGAAGCCCTCTTTCCAGGCGGCCGCCGCCTTCACGTGGCTCTCGTAGGCGAGCTCGTCCTGCGCGGCGCGCGTGATCTGCCAGCGCCTGGCCATGAGCTCGCAGCTCTGTCCCATCGACAGTCCCGTGCGCGGCTCGACCACCGCGGGCAGCACCGGCCTGAAGTCCCTGGGCCGCAGGCCGAAGAAGGGCTTCAAACGCTGCCAGGCGCTCCTGCCCCGATAGCTCGCGAGCAGCAGCTGCTGGTAGGAGCGCGGGTAGACGATCGGCGCGTCGCTGATCGAATCGGTGCCGCCGGCGATGCCGGCATCGATCTGGCCGAGCGCGATCTTGTTGCCGATGGCGATCGCCGCCTCGAGGCTGGTGCCGCAGGCACGCTGCAGGTCGAGGCCCGGTGTCTGCGGGTCGAGGCCCACCGACAGCACGGTCTCGCGCGTCAGGTTGTAGTCCTTGGAGTGCTTGATGACCGCGCCCGCGGCCACGTCGCCCAAGCGCTCGCCCTCGAGCTTGAAGCGCTCGACCACGGCGCGAAACGCGGCCGTGAGCAGCTCCTGGTTGCTTGAGGTCGCGTAGACCGTATACGAACGGGCGAAGGGGATGCGCACGCCGCCGACGATGGCGACACGCCTGGCTGCTTGACCGACGAGCATGACACCTCCCGGAGGCGCGGCAGGTTAGAATGCCATGGTCCAACAGGCGTTGCCATTCGGATCCCATGGGCGAGTTCACCACCATCATGGCCCGCGACGGTCACGAGTTTCAGGCGTGGCTCGCCGCACCCCCCGGCCGCGCGCGCGGCGCGCTCGTGGTGGTACAGGAGATCTTCGGGGTCAACGGCCACATCCGCGCGGTGACCGACGGCTTCGCCGCCGCCGGCTACACGGCGATCGCCCCGGCGCTGTTCGACCGGGTGCGGCGCGGGATCGAGCTCGGCTACGGCGCTGCGGACCAGCAGCAGGGCGTCGGCTACCGCAAGCAGATCACGAACGAGACCGCCTTGAAGGACATCGCGGCCGCGGCGGCGGTGGTGAAGCATTCCGGGCGCACCGGAGTGGTGGGCTATTGCTGGGGCGGAAGTCTCGCCTACCTCGCCGCCTGCGAGCTGCCGCTCGCGGCGGCGGCGGTCTACTACGGCAGGGTCGGCGACTACCTCGAGCGCAAGCCCCGCTGCCCGGTCGTGTATCACTACGGCAGCGCCGATCACGGCATTCCCTTGAGCGAGGTCGAGCGCATCCGCGCGGCGCAGCCGGCGGCTCCCGTGTACGTCTACGAAGGCGCCGGCCACGGCTTCAACTGCGATCAGCGCGACAGCTACGATGCCTCCGCCGCGGCGCTGGCGCGCACCCGCACCCTCGATTTCTTCGCCCGCTACGTCGCCGGCTCGCAGCCGGCCTAAGAGCACCACCATGAAACTTCGCGATCCCGAACTCCTGCAGACCCGCGCTTTCGTCGCTGGCAGATGGGAGGATGCCGCAAACGGCGCCAGCATCGAGGTGTTGAACCCCGCCACCCGCGAGCCGCTCGGTACGGTGCCGGAGATGGGCGCCGCGGAGACGCGCCGCGCCATCGCCGCCGCCGCCGAGGCCTTCCCGGCGTGGGCGGCCCGCACCGCGCGCGACCGGGCCGCGATCCTGCGCCGCTGGTACGACCTCATGATGGCGAACCAGGAGGATCTCGCGACGCTCATGACCGCCGAGCAGGGCAAGCCGCTCGCCGAGTCGAGGGGCGAGATCGGCTACGCGGCGTCCTTCATCGAGTGGTTCGCCGAGGAAGGCAAGCGCCTCTACGGCGACCTCATCCCGGGGCACCAGACGGACAAGCGCATCATGGTGCTGCGCCAGCCCATCGGCGTAGTGGCGTGCATCACCCCGTGGAATTTCCCCGCGGCCATGATCACGCGCAAGGTCGGCCCGGCGCTCGCCGCCGGCTGCACCGCGGTGGTGAAGCCGGCGCACCAGACCCCCTACTCGGCGCTGGCGCTCGCGGTGCTCGCGACGCGTGCGGGCCTGCCGGCGGGCGCGCTCAACATCGTCACCGGGGATGCGGTCGCCATCGGCGGCGAGATGACGTCCAACCCGACGGTGCGCAAGTTGAGCTTCACCGGCTCCACCGCCATCGGCAAGAAGCTCATGGCGCAGTGCTCGGGCACGGTGAAGAAGCTCTCGCTCGAGCTCGGTGGCAACGCCCCCTTCATCGTATTCGACGATGCGGACCTCGATGCGGCGGTCGCCGGTGCGATCGCCAGCAAGTACCGCAACACCGGCCAGACCTGCGTGTGCGCCAACCGCCTGCTGGTGCACGCGCCGGTGTACGAGGAGTTCACGCGCAAACTCAGCCACGCGGTGGCGCAGCTGCGCGTCGGCGATGGCCTCAAGGGGCCGACCGATCAGGGGCCGCTCATCGACGCCAGGGCGCTCGCCAAGGTCGAGGAGCACATCGCGGACGCGGTGGCGAAGGGCGCGCGCATCGCCGCGGGCGGCAAGCGTCACTCCCTCGGCGGCACCTTCTTTCAGCCGACCGTGCTCACCGACGTGACCCCCGCGATGAAAGTGGCGCGCGAGGAGACCTTCGGGCCGGTGGCGCCGCTGTTTCGCTTCGCGAGCGAGGCGGAGGCGGTGCGCATGGCGAACGACACCGAGTTTGGTCTCGCGGCCTACTTCTATACGCGCGACCTGTCGCGCTCGTGGCGGGTCGCCGAAGCGCTCGAATACGGCATCGTCGGCCTCAACACCGGCATCATCTCGACCGAGGTGGCGCCGTTCGGCGGAGTGAAGGAGTCGGGCATCGGCCGCGAAGGCTCGCGCTACGGCATCCTCGACTACACCGAGCTCAAGTACCTGTGCGTCGGCGTCTGAGCCGATGCGCTACGTAAGCTCGCCCGACTTCCAGCACGACAGCGCCGAGCGCATCGGCATCCTGGTGGTGAACTCCGGCACCCCGGAGGCCGCGACGCCGGGTGCGGTGCGGCGCTTCCTGCGCCGCTTCCTCTCCGATCCGCGGGTGGTCGAGCTGCCGCGTGCGCTGTGGCTGCCGCTGCTCTACGGGCTGGTGCTGCCGCTGCGGCCGGCGCGCGTCGCGCGCAAGTACCGCATGATCTGGAGCGAGGCGGGCTCGCCGCTGCGCGACCTGTCGGAGCAGCTGCGCAGCGCGCTCACCGCTACGCTCGCGCAGCACGTGCTGGCGCCGCTCTCGCTCGAGCTCGGGATGCTCTACAGCCCGCCCTCGGTGCGCGAGGCGCTCGGCCGGCTGCGCGCCTCCGGCGCACAGCGCATTCTCGTGGTGCCGCTCTTTCCGCAGTACTGCGGCGCCACCACCGGAGCGGTCTACGACCAGGTGAGCGCGGAGCTCACGAGCTGGCGCTGGCTGCCGGAGCTGCGCATGATCGCCGAGTACCACGATCACCCCGGCTACATCGAGGCGCTGCGCGCGAGCGTGAGTGCGCACTGGAGCCGCGTCGGGCGCACGCCGCACCTGCTGATGTCGTTCCACGGCATCCCGGAGCGCTACTTCCGTCAGGGCGACCCCTACTTCTGCAAGTGCCAGAAGACGGCGCGGCTGCTCGCCGATGAGCTGATGCTGCGCGACAGCGAATGGAGCAGCACCTTCCAGTCGCGCTTCGGCCCGAGCGGCTGGCTCAAGCCCTACACCAGCGAGGTGCTCGCGGCACTCCCGGCACGCGGGGTGCGCGCCGTCACGGTCGTGTGTCCGGGCTTCGCGGTCGACTGCCTCGAGACGCTCGAGGAGATCGCCATCCAGAACCGCGCGCGGTTCCTGCGCGCCGGCGGCGAGCGTTTCGAGTACGTGCCGGCCCTCAACGCGGGGCCCGCGCACGCGCAGTTCCTCACCGATCTCATCGTCGAGCACTGCCAGGGCTGGACGCACCTCGAGCACGGGCGGGCGCCGAGCGCGGCGCGTGGTGCCTCGGCCTGATGAGGCTCGCACCGCCGCCGCCCGTCGGGCGCTTTCACGAGCTGAGCCTCGCGACCGCCGACATCCGCGCGTCGGTGGAATTCTACGAGCGCCTCGGCTTCACCCAGACCGCGACCGCCGATACCTTCACCCATCCCTATGGCGTGCTGACGGACGGGCGGCTGTACATCGGGTTGCACCAGCGGCGCTCGGCCGCGCTAACCCTGACCTTCGTGCGCCCGGGCATCGCCGCGTGCCTCGATGAGTTCGCCGCTCTCGGCATCGAGCTGAGTCTCTGTCATACCGGGGAGGACGTCTTCAACGAGATCGGCTTCGAGGGACCGCACGGCGAGTCGCTGCGGGTGCTCGAAGCGCGCACCTACTCGCCTGCCGAGCGCAGCGCAAGCGAGGTCTCCCTGTGCGGCGACTTCGCCGAGGTGTCACTCCCCGCCGGCGACTTCGCCGCCGCCCAGGCCTTCTGGGAGCCGCTCGGCTTCGTCGCCACCGGCGAAGTGGATGCGCCCTACGTGCATCTGCCGCTCACCAGCGACACCCTCGACATCGCCTTTCACCGCCCGCGCACGCTCGATGCGCCGCTGATCGTGTTCCGCGCGCCCGACATGCCGGCGCGCATCGCGCGGCTGCGTGCACTCGGGGTCGCGGAGGAGCCGCTGCCGCGCGGCCTGACGCGCAACCTCAACGCGCTGCTCGCGAGCCCCGAAGGCACGCAGCTGCTGCTGCTTCAGGGCGAGGAATAGGCCGCAGCACGCGCCACCAGGCGAAAGCTGATGCGCATCTCGTCCTGCACCGCGAGCGCGCCCAGCAGGGCCGTGAAGGGAGTGAGGCCGAGCTCAGCGTGCGTGAGCGGCGTGTCGCCGCTGACGGTGAGCGTGTCGCCGCCGAGCGCGTAGCGCACCGCCACCGCGAGCGGACGGTGCTGCCCGCGGACCTCGGCGTCGATGTGTGCCGTCAGCAGTCCGCCTGGCGCGCCGGCGGCTGACTCGAGCCGCACCGCGCGCAGCACCACCTCGGGATAATCCGCGGCGTCCAGCACCGCGGGCCCGAGCATGTTGCGCCGCGTGGCGGCGCGCGCCGCGTCGGAGACGTCGGGCGGAAAGTCCCCGCCGGGCTCCTGCGCTCTCAGCCCGGGCTCGTCCACCGTGAGCGCATCGACCGCGATGCGCAGCTCGAAGCTCGAGCCGAGCGGATCATCGGGCAGATAGATGGTGCCGGTGAGCGTGTGCGAGGCGATGAGGTGGTTGTGCCCGGCGGAGGCGAGCGTGCCGGCGCGATAGACCCGCACCACGAGCAGCGACTCGCCGGCGACGAGGTCGTAGGCGCGACCGCGGTGTGGCGCGATCGACTCCCGTGCGGGCGCCCTGAGCACCGCGCTCGGCGCGGGTGGCGGGCGCATCGGACAGCCGCCGAGGGCCAGGGCGAGGAACAACGCCAGGGCCACCCGGATCTTGCAACCGCCGCTCACGCCTTTAAGCTTAAGCTCCATGGCCCTGCGCAACACGACCCAACGCTGGGGCGTCATCGCCCAGACATTTCACTGGGTCATCGTGGCGCTGCTCATCGTGCAGGTGACGCTCGCGGAGATGGCCGACGATCTGCCGGCCGGCGTGCGCAAGCTGACACTGCTGGCGCGCCATAAGTCGGTCGGCATCACCATCCTCGGCCTCGTCATCCTGCGCCTCGTGTGGCGCGCCGTGAACGAGCATCCGCCGCTGCCCGGAAACCTCAAGCCCTACGAGCAGCAGCTGGCGCGCCTGACGCACGTGGCGCTCTACGTACTGCTGTTCGCGATGCCGCTCTCGGGCTGGACGCTGTCCTCGGCGCGTGGGTTCCCGGTGAGCTGGTTCGGGTTCTTGCAGCTGCCGGACCTGGTGCCGAAGAGCCGCCCGCTGTACGACGCGCTGCTGCTGACGCACCATACGCTCGCCTGGTTCCTGTTCGCGGTCGTGGCGCTGCACGTGGCGGGCGCCCTCAAGCATCATTTCATCCACCACGACGATGTGCTGCGCCGCATGTTGCCTTTCACCCGCCAGTAGGCCACCCACCGCGCGCCAAGGAACGGACCCATGAGCTATCTCAGGTTCTGCACGGCGCTCGCCGCGACGCTGCTCGCCGGCACTGCCACGGCCGCCCCCCCCGCGCCCGCTGCGGCCCCGGCGGCGGGTGGGCGGCATTACAGCCTCGATGCGGCGAAGAGCTCACTGCAGTTCACGTTCCTGCAGGCCGGCGCCCAGAACACCGGCCGCTTCCCGCGCTTCAGGGTCGCGCTCGACTTTCCCGGCACCGACCCGGCCGGCGGCCGGCTCGAGGTAACGGTGGACGTCGCGGCGCTCGATACCGGCGACCAGGACCGCGACGACACCTTAAAGGGCGACGACCTGTTCGCGGTGAAGAAATTCCCGCAGGCGAGCTTCAGCGCCGCGCAGATCGTCAAGACCGCCGGCGGCTACGAGGCGGCCGGCAAGCTCACGATCCGCGGCGTGACGCGCGCAGCCAGCGTGCCTTTCACCTTCCGCGAGGCCGCCGAGGGCGGCGCCACGGTCGGCTACATGGCGGGCAAGACGGTCGTGCGCCGGCTCGACTATGGCGTCGGCCAGGGCGATTGGAAGGCGACCGACCAGGCCGGGAACGAGGTCACGGTGTCGTTCGCCCTGCGGCTCACGAGCTCCGGACAGTAACAGGAGCGCCGGCGCAGCCCATCAGTACGGGCTCCCGTCGCGGCGCGTGAAGCGCCCGCGGGCGTGCGCCGGGCTCCACACCAGATCAACCTCCGGGTCGGAGTATTCACTCCGATCCTCGGGGTCGCGGTTACTCACCTCGAGGTAGATCGCGGGACGGTCGCTGCGGTTCACGAGCTGATGCCCGTCCTCGACGCCCGCCGCAAACCCGACACACATGCCGGCGCTGAGCCGCTGCTCGCCCGCGCCGGTGCGCAGCACCACCTCCCCCTCGAGCACGTACACGAACTCGTCCTCGTGGGTGTGCCAGTGGCGCATCGAGGACTCCTTGCCGGGCAACAGGGTCGTCTGATTGATGCCGATGCGGGTGAGACCGAAGGCATCGCCGAGGGCGCGCTTCTCGCGCGGCAGCACCCGCGCGCGGTAGGGCTCGGGGTACCCCGAGCGGTTGCGGGGCGTCAGCGTGCGTGGATCGAGTGCCGGCGTGTGCGAGGCCATGTCGCGCTCCGTGAGTGCGGCGCGCGCGGTTGACGCGCCGCGGTTGCTTCGGGGAGCATGCCACAAGCTGCATGCCGGAAATATTCGACGACGTCGGCCACTGTGTGGATGCAGTCCTGCGGCGCGTGGGACCGCGCATCGTGCTGGCCGCCCCGCTCGGCATCGGCAATCCCAATCCGCTGGTCAACGAATTCTACCGCCGCGCGCGGCGCGATCCGGGGATCGATCTGACCATCCTTTCCGCGCTGCCGCTGCTGAAACCCGCGGCCGGCTCGGGCCTGCAGGCGCGCCTGATGCAGCCGCTCGTGACGCGCATCTTTGGCAGCTACGTCGAGCCCGAATACGCGCACGCGCTGCTGCACGACGCACTGCCGGCCAACGTGCGCGTCATCGAGTTCTTTCTGACCCTCGGACAATTCCTGCGCTCCGATAGCGCGCAGCGCGACTACCTGTGCGCCAACTACACGCTGGTGGCGCGGGACACTCTCGCGCACGGGGTCAACGTGATCGCGCAACTGGTAGCGCGGCGCACGGTCGGGGCGGAGACGCTGCTCAGCCTCAGCTCCAACGCCGACGTCACGCCCGACCTGCTGCCGCTCATCGAGGCGCAGCGCCAGGCGGGCCGCGACATCGTGCTGGTGGGCGAGACTCACGCGCAGCTGCCCTTCATGACCGGGCACGCGCAACTCGAGGCACGCTGCTTCGACTTCCTGGTGGACGATCCGCGCTACGACTACGACCTGTTCTGTCCGCCGAACCCGCCGCTCAGCACCGCGCAGCTCGCGATCGGCATGCATGCCAGCAGTCTGGTGCGCGATGGCGGCACGATACAGGTCGGGATCGGCGAGCTGGCGGAAGCGAGCGTCTACGCGCTGCTGCTGCGCCATCAGCAGAACGCCACCTGGCGCGCTGCGCTCGCGGCGCTCGAGCCGTACGCCACGGCGGCGCCGCTGCTCGCTGCCGAGGGAGGCGCCGAGCCCTTCGTCGCCGGTCTGTACGCCGCCACCGAGATGTTCGTCGATCAGCTGCTCGAGCTGTATCGCGCCGGGGTGCTGCGCCGCCCGGTGTATGACTGCCTGGCGCTCGAGCGGCTGCGCGCCTCGGGCCGGCTCGGCGAGCGCTACGACGAGCGCGTCCTCGACCTGCTGGCGGAGGCCGGTCTCGGCCCGCGCCTGAGCGGCGCGGAGTTCGAGCAGCTGAGGCATTACGGCATCTTCCGCGCGGACGTCGAGTTCGAGTCCGGGCGCGTGCGTGCCCGCGACGGCGGCTGGATCGAAGCGGACCTGAGCGACCCCGCAAGCCGCGCACAGCTGCGTAGCTGCCTCGGACGCGAGCTGCGCAACGGGCAGGTGCTGCACGCCGGATTCTTCGTCGGGCCGCGCGGCTTCTACGCGGCGCTGCGCGAGCTGCCCGAGAGCACCCGTGGCCGCTTCGGCATGCGCGGCGTCGGCTATATCAACCAGCTCTACGGCGCGGACCAGGAGCTGCGCATCCTGCAGCGTCGCGACGCCCGCTTCATCAACAGCACCATGATGGTCACGCTGCTCGGCGCCGCGGTCTCCGATGCCCTGGAGAGCGGCCGGGTCGTGAGCGGCGTCGGCGGCCAGTACAACTTCGTCGCCATGGCGCACGCGCTGCCCGGCGCGCGCTCGATACTGTGCCTGCGCGCCGCGCGCACGCAGCACGGGCGCACCACCTCCAACGTGCTGTGGAGCTACGGGCACGAGACCATCCCGCGCCACCTGCGCGACATCGTGATCACCGAGTACGGCATCGCCGACCTGCGCAGCCGCACCGACGAAGAGATCGTCAAGGCGCTGCTCAACGTAGCCGACTCGCGCTTCCAGGAGTCGCTGCTGGCGCAGGCGGTGCGCGCCGGCAAGCTGCGCGCCGGCTATCGCATCCCCGAAGCGCACCGCGACAACACGCCGCAGCGCCTCGAGCATGCCTTCGCCGCGCACCGCCGCCAGGGATTCTTCAGCGAATATCCCTTCGGCACCGATCTCAGCGCGGAGGAGATCGCGCTGGCGCGCGCGCTGCGCCACCTCGAATCGCGCACTGCGACGCTGCCCGCGAAGCTCGCCACCGCCGCCGCGGCGGCCTTGCGCGGCAGTCCCGGCCCACGGCATGCGGCGGCTCTCAAGCGCATGGGGCTCGACCACCCGCGCGGCTTGCGGGAACGGCTCGAGCAGCGCCTCATCGCGCTCGGGCTGGACGCGACCGGCGCCGCCGGGCC
>JASHVF010000129.1 GCA_030039615.1 Gammaproteobacteria bacterium
TCCGCGTCGCTGAGGTCGCCGCACGGCGCTGCGCCGGGCACGCGCCCCGTCCCCTGGGCCCGTTATACTATACCCCATACCCTATATGCGCCGGTGAAGCCGCAAGGGCGCCATGACCAGTTTCGTGTCGCTGCTGCAGCAGGGCAATTCCTGGCTGTTCGTGTCGAGCGCGATCCTGCTCGGTGCGCTGCACGGCCTCGAGCCCGGGCACTCGAAGACCATGATGGCGGCGTTCATCGTCGCGATCCGCGGCACCGTGGCACAGGCGGCGCTACTCGGCTTGTCTGCCACCGTGTCGCACACCGCGATCGTGTGGCTCGTCGCGCTCGGCGGGCTGTACTTCGGGCGCCGCTGGGATACCGAGGCCACCGAGCCCTATCTGCAGGTGGTATCCGCGGTACTCATCATCGCGGTGGCGGGCTGGATGCTGTGGCGGACGCGGCGGGAGAGCGCGGCCCGGGACCGTTTCGTTCCGCTGCACGACCATGAGCAGCGCGCGCACGGTCACGCGCATCCGCACCGCGCGACACGCGACTCCGAGGTCTTCGAGCTGGTAGCGCCCGGTTACCAGGATCCCCACGAGCTCGCGCATGCCAACGACATCCGCCGCCGCTTCGCCCATCGCGGGGTCACGACCGCGCAGATCGTGCTCTTCGGCCTCACCGGCGGGCTGATCCCGTGCCCGGCCTCGATCACCGTGCTGCTGCTGTGCCTGCAGCTGCAGCGCCTGACGCTCGGCGCGGTGCTGGTGCTGTGCTTTGGCGTCGGCCTGGCGCTTACCATGGTGGCGAGCGGCGCGCTGGCCGCGCTCGGCGTACGACACGCCGCGCGCCGTTTCAGCGGCTTCGGTGAGCTCGCCCGCAAGGCGCCGTACTTCTCCGGCGCCGTGATCCTCCTGATCGGTCTCTACACCGGATACCAGGGCCTGCACGCGCTCGGCTGAGCGATGCGATTGCGGATGCGCTCGGCGCGAGAGTAGGGTGGGGAGCATGAGTTTCCCGCGGGTACGCGTACCGACACTGCTGCTGCTGGGCGCCGCCGGCGGGCTCGTCACGGCGGCGCCGGCAGCGGAGCTGGCTGCCGCAGCGGCACCTGTTGTGCCGGCCGCCGCCCACGAGCCGCCGGGCACGGTCACGGTGCTCGAGATCAACGGGCCGATCGGGCCTGCGACCTCGCGCTACGTGGTGCGCGGCCTCGAGTCGGCGCGCGAGCACGACAGCCGCCTGGTGGTGCTCGAGATGGACACGCCGGGCGGGCTCGACAGCGCGATGCGCGACATCATCCGCGCGATCCTCGCTTCCCCGGTGCCGGTGGCAAGCTACGTGACGCCCTCGGGTGCGCGTGCCGCGAGCGCGGGGACCTACATCCTTTACGCCAGCCACGTCGCCGCCATGGCCCCGGCCACCAATCTCGGCGCCGCCACGCCGGTGTCGATCGGTGGCGAGTCCGAGCCGGCACCGCCGGTCCCGGCGCCGGTGGCCAGGCCGCAGGACAAGGGCGGCAGCCCGGGCGAGCCGGCTGCCCCGCAAGCGCCGTCGGGCAGCGCCATGGAGCGCAAGGTGGTGAACGATGCGGTCGCCTACATTCGCGGGCTGGCGGAGCTGCGCGGCCGCAACGCCGACTGGGCCGAGCAGGCGGTGCGCGGAGCGGCGAGCCTCACCGCCAATGCCGCGCTCCAGCAGAAGGTGGTCGACGTCGTGGCCCGCGATCTGCCGGACCTGCTCTCGCGCATCGACGGCCGCGAGGTGCGCGTAGCCGATCGCACGGTGAAGCTCGCCACGCACGACCTCGCGGTCGTGCGCGTCAAGCCCGACTGGCGCACGCAGCTGCTCGCCGTGATCACCAACCCGACGGTGGCCTATGGGCTCATGCTGATCGGCATCTGGGGACTGCTGCTCGAGGGCTACAACCCCGGCGCGGTGCTCCCGGGCGTGGTGGGCTCGATCTGCCTGCTGGTGGCGCTGTTCGCATTCCAGATCCTCTCGGTCAATTACGCCGGGCTCGCGCTGGTGGTGCTCGGCACCGCCATGATCATCGCGGAGTTCTTCTTTCCGGCGTACGGGTCGCTCGGCGCGGGCGGGGTGATCGCATTCATCGTCGGATCGCTCATTCTGTTCGATACCGACGTGGGCGGCGTGCATGTCGCGCGCTCGCTGATCGGCGCGGTCGCGACCGTCGGCGCGCTGGTCGTCGTCGGCATCATCTACCTCGCAAGCACGGCGCGACGCAGCCCGGTGGTCACCGGAATCCAGGGCATGGTCGGCAGTCTCGCGGAAGTGGTCGAGGATTTCACCGGCAAGGGCCGGGTGCGCTACGGCGGCGAGCTGTGGAATGCCCGCAGCAACGCCACGCTCCACGCCGGCGAGATGGCGCGCATCGTCAGGGTGGAAGGTCTAACATTGTGGATCGAGCCGCAGTGAGCGCTGCCTAGGCGCGTATCGGAGAGTCGCATGCCGTTCCTGGTCGCCGTCCTGATTCTCATCATCATCCTGGTTTTCAGCACCATCAACGTGCTGAACGAATACGAGCGCCTGGTGGTGTTCACCCTCGGTCGATTCAGAGGCGTCAGGGGACCGGGACTGGTGCTGATCGTCCCCGGCATCCAGCGCACGCGCCGCGTGGACCTGCGCGTCATCGTGCTGAGCGTGCCCAAGCAGGACGTCATCACACGCGATAACGTCTCGGTCAAGGTGAACGCGGTCGTTTATTTCCGCATCATCGACCCCGGCAAGGCCATCATCCAGGTCGCCAACGCCTTCGATGCCACCAGCCAGGTCGCGCAGACCACATTGCGCTCGGTGGTCGGCCAGCACGAGATGGACGACCTGCTGTCGCAGCGCGACAAGCTGAACGTCGACCTGCAGCGCATCCTCGACCAGAGCACCGAGGCCTGGGGTGTGAAGGTCTCGACCGTCGAGATCAAGGACGTGGACCTCGATGAGACCATGATCCGCGCCATGGCCAAGCAGGCCGAGGCCGAACGCACCCGCCGTGCCAAGATCATCAACGCCGAGGGCGAGAAGCAGGCGGCCGACACTCTGGTGGAGGCGGCGACCGCGCTCTCGAGCCAGCCGAGCGCCATGCAGCTGCGCTACCTGCAGACGCTCGCCGACATCGCGCACGAGCGCACGCAGCTGCTGGTGTTCCCGCTGCCGCTCGATCTCATCAAGCCGCTGCTCGGGAACAAGGACTAGCACTCCCGGGGAGTGCGTGTGCAGCTCTGGTGAGCACCCGGCTGGCGACTACCGGCTTGCCGGTCGAGACGGCGCTGCCGGCGCTGCGCGCGGCGCTCGCCAGCCACGGCGCGGCAGTGCTCGAGGCGCCGCCGGGCGCCGGCAAGAGCACCGTCGTGCCGCTGGCGCTGCTCGAGGAG
>JASHVF010000130.1 GCA_030039615.1 Gammaproteobacteria bacterium
TCCAATGAGCAGCCAGTCGAGGATGCCGATGCCTCCGGGAGCCAGAAATACACACTCCCCCACATTGATCGCCAGGCACGCTATGAACAGTGCGCGCCAGCGCAGGTCCTGAGCCCGCCAGGCATAGCGGCACAGCCAGCCGATCAACAGCGCCAGACATGTGGCGCCGAGCACCCCGCCTTCCTCCAGGATCGCGGTCGGCAGGAAGCCCTTCTCGACAGGCGCCGAGATCGGAATGCCCGCAAAACGCACGACGCCGGCGGGGAAGCGGCCGTCCGGATACACGCCGAAGCCGTTACCGGCCAGCGGACTGTCCAGGAAGTGCTGCCACTCGGCAATGATCCCGCCGCCCCGGGACTCGTAGAACGCGCCGCCGAGCGTGTGCTGCGTTCCGAGGGAGCCCTTGTACGCGAATCCCACCAGGAACTTCGAGACCGTTCCGGTCGCGAGCGCCGTAGCTCCGAGCGCCAGGGCGGCAAGCGTAGCGAGCAGCAGCGGTCGTCCGAGCGCGGCGTGCTGGGTAAGGCGACGGCCAAGCATCCGGCCGAGCATCACAACGCCGACCGCGAAGGCGATGGCAAAGGCACCGGTGCGAGCCAGCGTCAGCAGCACGAGCCCGGTCGTCCCGAGCGCCAGCCACAATTCCAGCGGTCCAGCCCGGCGTCGCATCAGCAGTACCCCGGTGACGCTCCAGGCGGCGAACGGCGCAATGAAGATGCCGAGCGCCTGCGGCTGGTCAAGCAGTCCCTGCAGACCGCCGTCGCCTCCCAGGGCGATCGACGGCCGCACGAGCGTCAGTGCGGACAGGGCGATGACCGTACTGCCCAGTGTGAGGAACCATGTCTGCAATCTCAGCAGCCGCTCGCCGCGGACGCGCTCGAAGGCCACGAGCACCGCCGTTGCGGCCAGCGTGAAGGTGATCACCTTCATGATCGAGATCTCGAAGGCCTGGCTGCGCATGTAAGAGGTCGCTGCCGACACGGCGCCGAGCAGCCACACCGGCCAGACGAGGCGCAGATGGTGCGGCCGCAGCAGCGGCAGGACACGCACGAACGCCGCGATCATCACCAGGCGCAGCAACGCGGCGGCGAGCGGCGTCAGCGTTATGATGGCGGGGTTGGCGTAGGCAATCAGCGTCGCCACGGTCAACGCCTGTAACGCGTACGCCGGCCCGATGAGCGCCGCCAGTGCGCACGCGCCCAGCACTACCACCGATGCGCCCGGCGCGGCGGCGAGCACCACCACACCGACCACCATCAAAGCGGCGAGCGGCCAGGAGATCATGCGCAGCTGCTGCGGTGCGCGCATCTCAGACCGCCTTCACGGGGTAGAGCACGGCGACACTGAGCGGCTTGCGAAACAACACGCTGCGCAGCACCAGGCGCGCGAGCTCAAGCGGCTCACGCCAGCGACGCAACCGGATGCCGAGCGAGCGCGGTGTGAAGTTGCGTCGCAGAGGGAACACGTCGAGCTCATACAGATCGAGGACCGTGAACCAGCGCTGCACGCCGCGGAGCGCGCCAGCGTCCGGCAGTAAGATCTTCAGTCGCTTGGAAGCGGTCCATACCGAGAACATGCGCTGCCGGACACAGTCCCCAAGCACGGCCGCGTGCGTCTCCAGTACGGCACAACCGGGTGGCACCTGCGCCACGCGTTCGATCCGCGCGCGCCGCGGATCAACCAGCCAGCAGTGGACTCCATCGGCGTCGCGGGTGCGAAAGGCCACTTGTGGCAGCAGTCGACGGCGCATCCAACCCGGCAAGGCGTGCAGCAGCTGGGTGAAGTAAGCGCTGAATTCCACGAACTCGGCCCGCATCTCATCTTCGGCCTGATAGCGGGCCTCGAGGCTGGCGCCATGCTTGAGGAGCAGCGAGTCGATGTAGGCGCGGCGCGCTGCGAAGTCGAACGGCCGCACTCGGAAACCGTCGCGGTCGCTCCAGCTGCTGCCCGGAGCCATGATCACGCACTCACTGTTGCGCCCGGCCCGCGCCGCGACCTGCCGATAATGCCTGCGGACATCCTCGGGCGTGGTGGCGGTGTCGTTGTAAACGCGTGACTCGCGGTGCAGAAAGCAATGGTTGCTCGCGAAGGGAATGGCGTAGCGAGCGCCGACATACAGCGCGCAGCGTGCGAACTGGTCGGCCGCGTCGCTGCGGGCGAGCGTCTCCGGCGGCAGAACCCGCTCGTAATCCTGAACGCAATAGGGCACCGGCGCTGCGCTGGAATGGCTGCGCAGGATGAAGTCGATGCGCGGGTGATCACGCATGATCTGCCGCAGCGGTAGCCCGAAGAACTTGGCATCGTTGCAATTGAACAGCGTCACGGCGCCGCCAGACAGCACCACGCCGCTATCGACCCCCAGGCCGAACTGGTAGGAACGGATGGAAAAGTCCGGGCCGAGCGGCAGCCGGCGTCCGTGCGGCAGCTCGGTGATATTGCGAAACCCGAGATAGCGCAAATCCTCGAGCATACGACGGGTCGGCACCTTGGGCACCAGCACGCGGGTAGCGGGATCGAACAGCCGGCGCAGCGACGGTCCGTGAAAGTGATCCCAGTGCAGGTGCGTCAGGTAAATGAAGTCGGGACGCAGATCCGCAATCAGCTCCGGATCCGGCTCGGGGAAATTCCACCAGCTGCGCCAGTAACAAGAGCCGAGCAGCCACGGGTCGCACACGACGCGCGTGCCCTCGTGCTCGACCAGCAGACCCGCGTGACTCAGGATCGTGAATTTCATTCAACTAAGTAGCGCGGCGTTACTGCGAAGAGCGTTCCCGGAGTCTACTACCGACGCACGGCAGCAGAGTGCATCGGACGCTTACTGTCACGAGACCTCAATACGCCTTAAACAAAACTGTCATGCGCCGGGGCTCATATGACCGATGATGATAAATTCCGGCGGCGGTCTGTCCTGATCAGCATGAGCGCCTTACATTCACTCAACTTCATCGTGCGGCATCCTCTCAACCGCGGCGAGCCGTTACGCGCGCTGTGGAGAATCGCAGCCTGGCAGGTGGCCGCACGGCTGGGCGGTTGCCCGCTGGCCGTGCCGTTCGTCGACGGCACGCGCCTGCTGGTGGCGCGCGGCATGAGCGGCGCGACCGGCAACGTATATTGCGGGCTGCACGAGTTCGAGGACATGGCGTTCGTGCTGCATGCGCTACGTCCGGGCGAGCTCTTCGTTGACGTCGGGGCCAACGTCGGTGCTTACACGGTGCTCGCGGCCGGAGCGGTGGGAGCGCAGGTCGTCGCCTTCGAGCCCTCGCCACGGGCCCACGCGGCACTGCTCGACAATCTGCGCCTGAACAACCTGTGCGCCATGGTCGAGGCGCGCCTCGAGGGCGTCGGCGCTGAGCACGGCAGCCTGGCGTTTACCTCAGATTTCGATACCGGCAATCACGTCGTTGCAGAGGGTGAGGCCCGGGCGGCGAGCGTCCGCGTGCCGATGGTGACGCTGGACGAGGCGCTCGCGGGTCGGGAGCCGTGCGTCATCAAGATCGACGTGGAGGGTTACGAGACCGCGATCGTCGCCGGCGCCGGGCGTACGCTGCGTTCTGCCAGACTGCAGGGGGTGCTGCTCGAGCTCAACGGCAGCAGCTCGCGCTATGGGTTCGATGAAACCGCGCTGCACCAGCAAATGCTGGCGCTCGGCCTGGAGCCCGCGCGCTATGAACCGCTGACACGCGAGCTGGAATTGTGCCGTGGTGTCGCCGTGGGCAGGGGCAACGTCCTCTACGTACGCGATGCCGCGGCGCTGCGCCAGCGTCTGCGCGCCGCGCCGCGCCGCCCGGTACACGGCACCGAGATCTGATCCGGCAGACGTGCACGCCAGACTCATCAGTGCCGGCGTGCTGCAGCGCGCACGTGCCTCGCTCGGGGGAGCCGGGTTCGGTCGCCGTGCGGCCGCGGACTCCGTGTGGGCGGCTCTCGATGCGCTCGGCGGGCGCGGGCTCGCCGTGCTCGCCATGATGCTGGCGGCGCACCTGCTGGGGCCGGTGGAGTTCGGCAAGCTGGCGGCGGTGCTCGGCACGGCGACGCTGGTCTCGGGATTGCTCGCCGATTCGATGCGCTACACGGCCGCAACCCAGATCGCCGCTGCGGCAGGCTCGGACCGCGCGCGCTGCAGCGGCGCCGTGACGGTGGTTCTGTGGACGACCACGATCGCCGCGGCAATATGTGGCCTGGTGATGCTTATGGGCGCACCGCGCCTCGCTCACTCGGTGTTCGCCGCGGCTGACGTCACCGCGGCACTCGAGGTGTCGGCGCTCTACCTGTTCCTCGAGGCGCTCGGCGGCGTAAGCCAGGGCATCCTCACGGGCTTCCGGCAGTTTCGCGCCCTCGCATTCGCCGGATTCGCCCGCGGCGCGCTGCTGCCGCCGCTCGTGCTGCTGATGGGTCGCGGCGGTCCGGTGAGCGTGCTGTGGGCGTTCGTCGCCGCAAGCGCGGCGGCGCTGCTTGCCAGGGGGATAACGATAGGCACGTCGCTACGCACGCGCGGGCTCAGCGCTCTGGCGCCGGTACAGCGCGCCGAGCTGGCGATGTTGTGGCGGGTGAGCGTGCCGGGGCTCATGGTGTCGCTGCTCACGGTACCGGTGAATTGGCTCGGCATGATGCTGCTGGTTCACTCGCCGGGCGGTTACGCCGAGATGGGCGTGCTCGGAGCCGCCAATCAGTGGTTTTCGGTGTTGTTGTTCATACCGGGAATCCTCAGTGTCGTGACGCTGCCGCACTTTTCGCAGCACCATGCGCAGGGCGAGACCGCGACATTGCGTCGTGCCCTGCAGCTCGGAGTGCGTCTCAGCCTGCTGGCGGCGGTTCCGCCGGCGCTTCTGGTGGCGGCCGCAAGCCCCTGGCTGATGGAGTTCTACGGCTCGGGTTTCGTGCACGGATGGCCGGCGCTCGCCCTGGTGGCGATTACCGCAATCACCTCGGCGACGCTCAACATGGTGCTGAACCTGCTGGGTGTCAGCGGCCATATGTTTCACGTGCTGGCTACGCAGGTGCTATGGGCTGTCGCCTACCTGACGAGCGCCTGGCTGTTCCTGCGGCTCGGATGGGGTGCGGGGGCGATCGCTGCCGCGATGCTGGTTGGCAGTCTGTGCCGCCTCGCGGTGAGCGCGTACGCCGCGGAACGCGTCATGCGATGCTGAAGGCCTTGGCGAAGCGCGTGGCCCTGGCCCTTGGCTACGAGGTACGGCGGTTTGCAGTGTCGACCTCGCAGGCGGCACGGCTGCGAGCCATGCTGGAGAGCCACCATGTCAACCTGGTTCTGGACGTGGGCGCGAACGTCGGACAGTTCGGCCGAGAGCTGCGCGAGTCGATTGGTTATCGGGGCCGCATTGTTTCGTTTGAGCCGATGCAGAGCGCTTACGCGGTACTCGGGCGCGCCGCCGCGGCCGACCCGCTCTGGGAGCTGGCACCGCGTGCCGCACTCGGCGCGCATTCCGGCACCGTGTCGCTGAACGTCGCCGGCAACTCGGCGAGCAGCTCGGTGCTCGGCATGCTGGAAGCACATTGTGCTGCCGCGCCCGAAAGCCGTGTGATCGGAACGGAGACGGTGCCGCTCGAGCCCCTCGATGCGCTCGCGCCTCGCTACTTTCGCGAGGACTCCGTCGGATATCTTAAGGTCGACACGCAAGGCTACGAGAGCGAAGTGCTGCGCGGTGCTGCAGCCACGCTCGCGCGTGTCGCAGGAGTGCAGCTCGAGTTGTCCCTCATACCGCTTTATCAGGGACAGGCGCTGATGCCCGAACTGATGGCACAGGTGCAGGCGCTCGGCTTCGAGCTATGGGGGCTCGCCCCCGCGTTCGTAGAGCCGGGCACCGGGCGCATGCTGCAGGTCGACGCCACGTTCTTCCGCGCCTGAGTCCTGTCGGGCGCGGTCAGTCACGGTACCCGTCGCTGCGCCGGCAGTCGCGCCCACAACCGCGACCAAATGTAGTCCGCTCGCCCACGCCATAAGTGCTCGGCGACCCGCTTGCCGCGGAAAACCTGGCGCAGCAGCCGGCCGCCGCGGCCGTACTTCCAGGTGGTGCCCCAGTGTTGGGCGATCAGACGGTGCTCGGCGGCGACCCGCTCGTTGGCGGCGCCCGTCTTTTGTCCAGGGTACACGCGAAAGCAGCCGAGAGGGCGTGGTGTTCGCAGAAAAGCCCGCGCCGGCGCACACGCACACATGCGTAGCATGAGGTCATAGTCCATGGTGTAGTGCAGCCGCAGATCGAAGTCGCCGAGCCGCTCGTGCAGCGTTCGCCGCCAGAACATCGCCTGGGCGTTGCAGAAGAAGCCCTCCGTGATGAGCTGGCCGCGTGAGTGCGACAGACTGAGGCAGCGGTCAAGCACACGCTCTTCGGCGTCGATCGTGAACCAGTCACCGTACACAACCTGCACGTGCGGGTGCCGAGCGAACAGCTGCGCGACGTGAGCAAATGCGCCGGGTAGATAGAGGTCGTCACTGTTCAGCCAGCCGAAGATATCGCCGCTCGCGCGGCGAAACCCCTTGTTCAGCGCATCGCTCTGACCGCGATCCGGCTCACTGGTCCAATAGGCGATCTCACTCCGGTACTCGTCCAGGATCGTGGTGGTATCGTCCGTGGATCCACCATCGATCACGATCAACTCGGTGCCGGGCATGCCCTGATTGAGCACCGAGAGGAGGCTGCGGCGAATGAACCGACCGTGGCGGAACGCGGGCATGACCACGGAAAATTGCAGCCCGCCCGCGCCCGCGCCCGCGCTCGCCAGCGCGCCATGACGGTGGCTCACGAATTCTGCGATGTCGTTTGAGTCAAACATCCCGCGGCCTATCCTCGGAGGACCGTTAAGTCAGCACGAGCGCGTGACGATTGCATGACAATCGTCGCGATCCGGCCATGTCACAGAGAATAAACATTCCGGCAGGATTCTAGAGGCCTTCGCCACCCTTGCCGCAGTGCCATGTTCGAGATCGAGTCACCGACCGGCGGGCCCGTTGGTATTCCCGAGTCCCCCGCGGAGGACCGCAGCTACTTCCGCACGCCCGATGCCGCGGCGCTCGCCTACCTGGATGAGGAGGGATACGTGGTCCTGCGCGGACTGCTGGGTGCCAGCGACTGTGCCGCCGTCCGTCGGGCCTTCGCGGCGGAGGTGAAGCCTTATTCCGGCTTCCTCTATCGCCAGACGACCGCCCGCGCTGAGCGCAACCGGGTCAATCAAGACGGCCACGTCATGAACCCGCTCCTCAATCTGCAGGACCTCGACCCGCAGCGCTTCGGCGCGCTGCGACAGGTGGCGCTGGATGCTTTCACGGCCCCGTCCATGGTGGGAGCGCTGCGCGCGGTCTTCGGCGAGGACCCCAAGCTCGTGCAATCGATGTATTTCGAGGGCAACTCCGCGACCTGGGCGCATCAGGACACCTATTACCTCGACAGCGAACACGCGGGCAGCATGCTCGCGGCCTGGATTGCGCTCGAGGACATCCATCCGGGGGCCGGGCGGTTCTACGTCTATGCCCGCAGTCACCGCGTTGATCTTGTCAAGAACGGCGGAGACTTCGACATCGCTTTTCACCACGATCGCTACAAGAACCTGATCGTGAAGGTGATCGGGGAGCAGCGACTCGAGCTGCGAGCACCGGCGCTCGCGGCCGGCGACGTACTTTTCTGGAACGCCAAGACCATACACGGCTCGCTGCCGACGCGCGCCACCCACAACAGCCGCCAGTCGCTCACTGCGCATTACATCCCGCGCTCGCACCGCTTCCTGCAGCTGCAGAGCCGTATCAAGCCGCTGGCGCTTAGTGAGCACAACGGCATTCTGGTTCATTGCCCAAAGGATCAGCAGCGGCTTCAGAACCGGGTGACGCTGTTCGTCGAATCGCGCTTTCCGGGTCCGTTTTACCTTGCCAAGCGGCTGGCGGTGAAGGTAGCTACGCGTTGATCGTGCCGGCCGGCACAGCGCCGGCGCGTTAATGCCGGAGGGTCGTCCGAGGACGACGTCGGCTTGTCATTGCCGTGTCATCTGTTGGTCATACCGTGCAATGCTCGCCCGAAAAAGCAATTCCATCCCGTGGATCCGACAGCACCGACTGCCACCGGCCAGCTCGACGTACAGCCGCTCGACGTCGCCACGAACCGTGCCGCGCGTAAATACACGCCGCGGGAGCAGTGGCTGCGCGCGCTATGGTCGTTCGGACGGTGGCTGATAGTCTTGAGTCCGCATCCCTGCCACGGCTGGCGTCGCGGCGTGCTGCGCCTGTTCGGGGCGCGTGTCGGCCAGCAGGCTCGCATGCATGCCTCGGCGCGGCTCTTCATGCCATGGAACGTGGAGCTCGGCGAATGGTCGGCCGTAGGACCGGAGGTCTTCATCTACAGTCTCGGCAAGGTGCGCATCGGCGCGCGCGCAACCGTCTCCTATCGCACGCATATATGCGCCGGCACCCATGATTTCACGGATCCGACACTGCCGCTGCTGAAGCCGTCTGTGACCGTTGCGGATGATGCCTGGATAGGTACGGAGGCCTTCATCGGTCCGGGCGTGACAGTCGGCCGTGGGGCCATCGTGGCGGCGCGCGCGGTGGTGGTGAAGGACGTTGAGCCGCTCACGCTGGTTGGCGGACATCCCGCTCACCCGATAGCACCGCATCCCGGGATACGCCGACAACGGGGCTGAAGGCCCGCGCCATGAGCATCTCGGTGATGATTCTCACCCTCGACGAGGAAGTGAATCTTGGCGCATGCCTCGACTCCGTGGCGTGGTGCGACGACGTCGTGGTGCTGGATTCGTTCAGCAGCGATCGCACCCCTGAGATCGCGCGCGAACGTGGCGTGCGGCTCTACCAGCGCGTGTTCGATAACTACGCCAGTCAGCGAAATTTCGGGCTGCGGGAGGTGAACTACCGACACTCGTGGGTGCTGATGCTCGATGCGGACGAGCGTGTACCCGAGGATCTGCGGCAGGAAATGCTTGCGGCGACCCGACAGCCTGCGGACGCCGTCGTGCTCTACCGGATGCGTCGTCGTGATCACCTGCTTGGGCGCTGGATCCGTCGCAGCAGCGGCTACCCCACGTGGTTCGGACGGCTGATGCGGGTCGGCCACGTCTACGTGGAGCGGCCTTTCAATGAGGAATTTCACGCCGTTGGCGAGGTGGCTCACCTGCGTGGCCACCTCGATCATTATCCCTTCAACAAGGGGTTTTCCGCATGGATCGAGAAGCACGACCGCTACTCGACCATGGAGGCGCGGCTGCGGGCCAGCGAGGCGGTGCGCGGTGACTGTTGGCGGGACCTGTTCTCGGCCGACGCGCTGTCCCGCCGGCGCGCACAGAAGGCGTGGCTCAACGGGATGCCGCTGCGGCCGCTGGTGGTCTTTGCCGGACTCTATTTCCTCAAGGGTGGCCTTCTCGAAGGCCGTGCGGGCCTGACCTTCAGCCTGCTACGCGCCTGGTACGAGTACCTGATCGACTGCAAGGCGCTCGAGCTGCGGCGTCGCGCGGCGGGGTTGCCGCTGTGAAAGCCCGCTTCATGAAACTGACGCACTGCAGCCCTACGCTGTGTTGCGGCGCAACGCGTGCCGTCCCAACGTTAAATCACGCCGAGGCGTAGCCGCCGGTGCCGTTCTTTCTGTCATTCATCGTTGCCTTGTCGATTACGACGGCCTGCACGCCGCTGCTGCTGCGGCTCGCGCCCCGACTGGGGCTCACCGATCCGCCTGGCCAGCGCAAAATTCATTCGGTCGCAATGCCGCGTGTCGGCGGCATCGCCATGGCGGCCGGCATCCTTATCCCGACCATACTGGTCCCGCACCTGAGCGCGCCGGTGGTAGGGCTCGTGGCCGGGTTGCTGGTGTTGCTAGTGTTTGGCGTCTGGGACGACCGAGTCGACCTCGACTATCGGGTGAAGTTCGCGGGTCAGTTTCTGGCGGTGGGCACGTGTATGGCGGTGGGCGGTGTCCGCATCGCCTCGCTCACGTTCGACACTCCGATCGCGCTGCCGGCGCCGGTGTCGCTCGCGCTCACTTTCCTGTTCCTCGTCGGGGTTACGAACGCGGTCAACCTGGCGGACGGCCTGGACGGGCTCGCGGGCGGACTCGCGTTCCTGTGCGCGAGTGCGATCGCGGTGCTCGGCGCGACCACCAGCAACTGGACGGTCACGACGCTCGCGCTCATCGAGGCCGGTGCGATCCTTGGTTTCTTGCGCTTCAACACTCATCCGGCGCGCATCTTCATGGGCGACGGCGGCAGCCAGATGCTCGGCTTCTCGATCGGGGTGCTGGCAATCCTCGTGACTCAGGGCGACTCGAGTGCGCTGAGCGCTTCGCTGCCGCTGCTGCTGCTCGGACTGCCGATCCTCGACACCGTGACCGTGATGGTGCGGCGGGCGCTGGCCGGTGAGTCGCCTTTCGTCGGGGACCGGCAGCACCTGCACCACCGCCTGCTGACGCTCGGTCTTGCGCACGACGAGGCGGTAATCGTGGTCTACTGCGTCCAGGTCGGACTGTTTCTGACGGCCTACTTTCTGCGCTTTCAGTCGGACGCGGTGATTCTGCTCGCATTCGGCGTCTTCGCCGCCGTGCTGCTCGCCGCGCTCAACTGGGCGACCCGCGTGGGCTGGCAGGCGCACCCCTGGGCTCCGTTCGGCTTCGTCGGCCGGCTGCTCGCCCGCACCCGCCAGCCGGCGCTGCGGCACGCGCTGGCACAGGCGGCGTCCTGGAGTATGTGCGCTGGGCTGATCACCTATGCCGCGATTGTGATCATCGCCTCCCGTCACGTGGGCGGCGACATCAGTCTGCTGAGCGCCGTCATGCTGGCGCTGCTTATCGCATTCAGCCGCTTTGCCGGCACAGGTCCACTCGGCTGGCTCGAGCGGCTGGCGGCTTACCTCGCGGTCATTCTGCTCGTGTACCTTGACCAAACCACGATCGCCCGCGGCTCCACGCTGGCCTGGCTCACCTGGACGGCGATCGGCCTGACCGCGGCCGCGGCCCTCGTGCGCTTTGTCTTTTCCGAAAGGCGCCTGGAAGTCACCACGCTCGACCTGTTGGTGATATTCGTCGCCCTGGTGGTACCCAACCTGCCGGGCCTGGCTTCCCTGCCGCCGCAGCTGCCCTGGGGCATCGTGAAGGCAGTAGTCCTTCTCTACGTGGTCGAGATGCTGGAGGGTCTGGCACTCAGGCGCTCGGTGCCGCGCGCGCTGGCCGCGGTCATGTTGGCCGCGATCGCCTTGCGCGGCCTGCCGCTGCTCGTGTCATGAGCGAGGCGCTCCATCGGGCGACGACGGCCGCGCGCGGCGAGCCGATGGCGCCGACGCCGTTGGCAGCCCTGCAAGAGGCCGGGGCTCTCTACGGCCGGGGTGACTGGATGGGCGCGGAGCGGCTCTGCAGAACGCTGCTCGAGACACAGGCGGACAGCTTCGAGGTGCTGAGCCTGCTCGGGATCATCGCAGCGCAAACCAACCGCATGACTGAGGCAGCCGAGTTGCTGCAGCGCGCGGCGGCCGCGCGCCCGCGCGACGCCATGGCGCACAACAACCACGGCAATGCGCTGAGATCGCTGGGCCGCTGCGAAGAGGCGCTGCAGGCCTACGGGCGGGCCCTGGCACTCGATCCGGACGACGCCGATCTCCACTACAACCGCGGCAACGTACTCAGGGACCTGAAGCGCCACGCCGAGGCCGCCGACAGCTACCGGCGGGCGCTCGCGTTCCGGCCGGAACACGTTGCAGCCTGCAACAACCTCGGCAACGCCGAGCGCGACCTCGGGCACTTCGAGGAGGCGCTGCGCAGCTACCGGCGCGCACTGGCGCAGCAGCCCGCGAACCCCGAGACCCACAACAACCTTGGCAACGTACTCAAGGACCTCGGGCGCTTCGAGGAGGCGCTGCAAGGCTATACGCGCGCCGTCGAGCTCCGGCCGGATTTCGCCGAGGCCTGTTGCAATCGCGCTAACTCCCTCAAGCAGCTGCGACGGCTCGAGTCGGCGCTGCGCGAGTATGAGCGCGCCCTGCGCCTGAAGCCCGACTATGCGGAAGCGCATTGCAACCGTGGCCTCGCGCTGCGCGATCTAGGTCGTCTGGACGAGGCGGTGACGAGCTTTGAGCGCGCGCTCGAGCTCAGCCCGGAGCTCGCCGAGGCCCATGTCAATCGCGCCAGCGCGCTCGAACACATGCAGCGCTTCGCCGAGGCGCTGGCGGGCTACGAGCGCGCGTTCGCGCTCAAGCCGGACTGCGACTGGCTGCATGGGCCGCTGCTTTACAACCGGATGAAGCTCGCGGCGTGGGGTGATCTCGATGCCTGCGTCACGCGACTGCTCGATACGGTGCAGCGCTCGAGCAAGGTCGCCGCACCGTTCTACCTGCTGGCGGTGAGCGATTCCCTGACGCTGCAGCGCCAGGCGGCAGAGGCCTGGGTACGCGACGCGTGCTGCAGCGGCGATCCCTTGCCTGCCATGGCGAAACGGGAGCGGCACGACAGAATCCGCCTGGGTTATTACTCCGCCGACTTCCACAATCACGCGACTGCCTACCTAGCAGCCGAGCTTTTCGAGCTGCACGACCGGAGCAGATTCGAAGTGGTGGCGTTCTCGTTCGGCGAGCCTGCGCAGGACGAGATGCGCCTGCGTCTGCTCAAAGGGTTCGATCGGTTCGTGGATGTGTCGGCGAGATCGGACCGCGAGATCGCGCAGCTGTCGAGAGAGCTCGAGATCGACATTGCGGTGGACCTGAAGGGCTTCACCGCCGGGGCGAGGACCGGGATCTTCGCCTGCCGCGCCGCGCCGCTACAGGTGAGCTACCTCGGTTATCCCGGCACCATGGGTGCCCCGTATATCGATTACCTCATCGCCGACCCGACGCTCATTCCGCCCGAGAGTCGGCCGCACTATGTGGAGCACCTGGTATACCTGCCGCACAGCTACCAGGTGAATGACCGCAAGCGCCGGATCGCTGACCGGGCGTTCACGCGTGCCGAGCTCGGATTGCCCGCGGACGGATTCGTATTTTGCTGCTTCAACAACACCTGCAAGATCACGCCGCAGACCTTCGATGGCTGGATGCGGATCCTGAGACAGGTGCAGGGAAGTGTGCTGTGGCTGCTCGGGGATAACCCGGCAGCGGAGATCAACCTGCGCCGCGAGGCTGAGCAGCGCGGGGTGGCGGCGGAACGTGTGGTATTTGCGCCCTGCATGCCGCTGGCGGAGCACCTAGCGCGGCTGCGCACGGCGGACCTGTTCCTCGATACGCTGCCTTACAACGCACACACCACCGGGAGCGATGCGCTGTGGGCGGGGGTCCCGGTTCTGACGTGCCAGGGCGAAGCGTTCGTGGCGAGGGTGGCCGCGAGTCTGCTGAACGCGGTCGGCCTGCCGGAGCTGATCACCACGACTCGGGAGCAATACGAAGCGACCGCCGTGGAGCTAGCAATGGACCGCGCAGGATTGACGGCGCTGCGCGAGAGGCTCGCGCGCAACCGCATGATGGCGCCGCTGTTTGATAGCAGGACTTTCACCGGCCACTTGGAGCGCGCCTACGAGGAGATGTATGCGCGCTACCAGGCCGACCTCGGTCCTCACACCATCAGCGTGAGCGGCTAGCGCGAACGCGACGACCATGGCTTCTTCGGTGGAAGCGGTGAGTCTGACGCCGGTCGAAGCGCTCGTGCGTGCG
>JASHVF010000131.1 GCA_030039615.1 Gammaproteobacteria bacterium
GCGCCGGCGCTCGCCGGCGTGCTGCCCGAGGACGAGGCGGATCTCATGTACCACTCCTACCAGGGTGGCGACATCACCGTGCAGGGACCCTCGGTGCTGATCCGCAAGAAGGTGGGCGACAACCTCTCGCTCACCTACAACTACTACGAGGACATGATCTCGAGCGCCTCGATCGACGTGAAGCTGTCGGCGAGCCCTTATCACGAGATTCGTAAGCAGAACAGCTTCGGCGCCGACTATCTGCACGGCAAGACCACCTACAGCGTCGGCTACATCTACAGCAAGGAGCCGGATTACATCGCCAGCACGACCTACTATTCGGTCAGCCAGGACATGTTCGGCGATCTGACCACCATCTCGCTCGCCTTCCGCCGCGGCTGGGACCAGGTGTACCGCGACCTGTGCGCCTCGCCGCACCCGACCGACGAGGAGTGCCCCGACATCATCAACGACCCGACGTTCCACCAGCGGGCCGATCACTGGGGCTACACCTTCGGCCTCACGCAGATCCTGACGCGCAACCTCCTCGCCACCCTCAACTACGAGATCGACACCGACGAGGGCTACCTCGCCAACCCCTACCGCCAGATCCGCTACCTGTCGGCGGGCGGGCTCGGCTTCACGCTCGCGCCGCAGGTCTACCCGAACACCCGCACCAGCAACGCCGCCTCGATCCTGCTGAAGTACTACCTGCCGTGGCGCGCGACGCTGACCGGCTCGTATCGCCTCTACCACGACACCTGGGACGTGACCGGCAGCACCCTCGAGGCCGACTACACGCTGCCGGTGTGGAAGAGCTGGATCTTCGACGGCAGCGTGCGCTACTACACCCAGACGCACGCCAGCTTCTTCAGCGATCTGTTTCCGTACGCCAACTACTCCAACTTCATGGCGCGCGACCGCGAGCTGGCCGCCTTCGACAGCTGGACGCTCGGCATCGGCGCCAGCTATCAGTTCCAGATTCCGCAGGTGCCCTGGATTCACAAGAGCACCGCCAACATCCGCTACGACCGCATGATGATCAACTACAAGGACTACCGCGACGCCCTGCTGGCCGCCGAATACGGCGCCGGCCACGAGCCGCTTTACAAGCTCGACGCGAACGTCCTCGAAGCATTCCTGTCCATCTGGTATTGAGCTGAACCCCGCCTGAACGCCTGGCGCCGCGTTCGCCCATGCGCCGGGCGGCCGCCGCTGCGGTAAGCTGCGCGCTGATCGTCAAATACCCGCTCGCCCGCCTGTCGTCGCAAGCCGACAACCGCCGCGAGCGCAGAGGATGTGAGTTATGCGCACACGCACCAGTCTCTTCACCCTGCTGGCCGGCCTGGTACTGGCCGCCTCAAGCGCCCTCGCTCACGCGCAGGCGCGCGAGGAAGGCCGGCTGCTGCTCGCCAGCCAGGTGCTCCAGGAGATGCGCGGCGGCCGCGACCAGGCCATCCCCGACCGGCTGCTCGAGCGCGCCTACGGCATCGCCGTGATTCCGGACACCACCAAGATCGCCTGGTTCTTCGGCGGGCGCCGCGGCCACGGAGTGCTCGTGGTACGCGACAAGGACGGCCGCTTCTCGAGCCCCCTGTTCGTCACCATGACGGGCGGCAGCTTCGGCTTCCAGTGGGGCGTGCAGTCGACCGATGTGGTGCTGGTATTCACGACGCCGAGGGGCATCCAGGGAATCAACGGCGGCAAGGTCACCCTGGGCGGTGACCTGTCGGTCGCGGCTGGCCCCGTGGGGCGCGATGCGCTCGCGGCCACGGATGCGACCTTCAAGGCGGAGGTGTACTCCTACTCGCGCAGCCGCGGCGCCTTCATCGGACTTTCGCTCGACGGCACCGTCATCTCGATCGACGACGGCGCGGATGCCGCCTTCTACGGCAAGCCCGGCGTGCTGTCCGCCGACATCGCCGCGGGGACCGTGCGCAGCGACGACGAATCGGCGCGGCGCTTCCTCGCCGCGGTCTCCTCCAGCACCACGGCGCAGCGCCAGGCTTCGGCGGCACCGCCGCCGGCACCTCAGGCGCCCGCTCCACAGCCGGCGCCGGCCGCGCCAGCCGCCGCCCAATCCTTCCCGCTGTCCGACCCCAAGCCCGGCAGCGAGCCGAAGTAGCCGCGGTCGCCGATCAGGCCGGGCCGGACCCCGCGGGAGCCGCCGCGGCCGCAGCGGCCGGTGGGCCGAGCTTGCGCCGCAACTCGCGCCGCAGCAGCGCGTAGCTGGTGAGCGCCTGCAGCGCCACCGTGGTCACCGACAGATACCACACCTGGTTGAGCGCGAAGTGCGGCAGGCTCGAGATGAAGAGCGCGGGCAGCACGAAGGTGAAGAGGCGCGAGGCCGAGCTCGCGAGCGACGGCCAGGTGTTGCCGAGCGACTGGAACACGCCCGAACAGGTGAAGATGAAACCGGTCGGCACGAAATTCCACGAGACGATGCGCAGGTAAGTCGCGCCGACCGCGACCACCTCGGGCTGGCGGCTGAAGAACTCGATGAAGAGCTCAGGCCGCCACTGGCAGACGAGCGTGATAATCAGCATCAGCGCCGCGGAGAGCGCCGCCGCGCTGTGGAAGGTCTGGCGGACGCGCTCGAACTTGCGCGCCCCGAAGTTCTGGCCGGCCACCGCGGGGACCGCGAACGCGAGCGCCATGACCGGCAGAAACAGTGCCTGCTGCACCCGCCCGCCGACGCCGAAGCCGGCCTGCGCGCCGGGCCCGAAGCTGCGGATCACCCAGTAGATGATGGCGATGATCACGAACATCATGAGGAACTCGCCCCCCGCGGGCAGCCCGACGTTGAGGATGCGGCGAATCACCGGCGGCCGCGGCGGCCACAGCGAGGTGTCGATGCTCACGTAGTGCTCGAGCCGCGCGAAGTAGATCCACAGCACCACCACGCCGACGCCGACCGCGATGCTGCTGGCGAGGCCCGCGCCGGCGGTGCCGAGCGCATGGTGCGTACCCCAGCCGGCGATCAGGACCGGAGCGAGCGCCGTATTGAGGACCACCGTCAGCACCTGCACCGCCATGGTGGGCTTGACGATGCCGGTGCCGCGCAGCGCCGAGCCGAGCGCGACCAGCGCGAACTGCAGCGCCAGCCCCGGGGTGTACGCGTAGAGGAAGGCCGCGCCCGCGGCCGCCGTCGCGGCGTCCGCCGCCATCGAGCGCACGTAGGGACCGCCGAGCAGCCAGCCGCACAGGAGCGTCAGTGCTCCACAGATGGCCGAGAGGACCACCGACTGGTTGAAGATCAGGTTGGCGTCGGCCCGGTCCTTGCGTCCCACGGCGTGCGACACCAGCGCCACCGCGCCGACGCCGAGCATCTGGGT
>JASHVF010000132.1 GCA_030039615.1 Gammaproteobacteria bacterium
CAGCAGCCGCGCGGCGGCGCGCTGCGTGCGCGCCAGGTGCCAGCCGAGCGTGAGCGCAAGCCGCAGCGCCTCGATCGTGCCGGGTACGGTGAAGAACGCCGCGCCGTTGGCCCGGCCGGAGTCGCCCACCTGCCCCGGCGCACCCCAGCGCTCGCGGTCGCCAAAACCGGCGTCGAGCAGCAGATAGGGGCAAGCCGCCGCCCGCTGCCGCGACGCCGCATCCAGCGCGCGCCACGCGGCACCCACCTCGCGCAGCAGCGCTCCCGATTGCGCGCCCGGCAGCGCTGCCTGCTCGGCGAGCAGCGCGAAGCCCAGCTCGTTCAGCTCGGCGAGCGAGTCGAGCGTGGCGGCGCCGATCCACGATCCGGCCAGCCGCGACTCCTCGTCGGCACCGCCGCCCACCCCGCACTGCAACAGCATGGCGCGCCTCCCTCGTGGTCTGCTGCGCATGGTAGCCGAGCGGCTCGCCGGCGCCAGAGTGAATTTGGGATTTTTTTACCAAATTTAGATTGATTGAGTTTTGGGAAATTTCTCCCAAAATGTGGGCATGCGCATTTCCGACGACCGTTACAGCCGCGAGCGTCTGCGGATGGAGCTGGCGCTGCGTTTCCTCGGGCACGAGGCGCGCACCCAGACGATCCGCGCCTGGACCGGCCTGTCGGACGATCGCATCCGCAAGCTCTACCGCTCCTACCTGAGCCAGGCGCGCCGCGTGCTGCCTCGCCATCGCGGCAAGTCCCCGCACCAGGTGTCCTACTTCACGCGCTCGCAGCAGCTGCAACACGAGAGCACGGTGCTGGCGAGCATGCTGACGTTGCTCGGCGTGCTGCCGCCGCGGCCGCCGGCGGAGCTCCCCGGGCTGGCGCGCGGCGAGCTGCTGTGCGCGGCCTTCGAGGCGTACCGCGCGCTGGTTCCCGGCGCGCAGATCTCGTTCGAGCACGCGGTATTCCTCACCGCCGCGCTCTCGCGCGGCGATCAGCTGCGGCTCGAGGGTTGCCCGGGCTGCGGCAGCCTGATGGTCACCGAGCGCTTTCCGGCACGCGGCCGCCGCTGCCATCTGTGCGCCGGCGCGACGCACACGCACTGAAGCGCAGTTTGCGCCGCGCAGCCGGCAACGCGGCGGGCGCGCCGCCGCGGTGAATCGCGCCTCTCCGGTCCGCCGGCGTTGCTAGTGGAACCGGTATGTCAGATCGATGCCCACCGTCAGAGGCTGATTCACCGTATAGCGCGTGAAGGCCCCTATCTGGAACGCGATCTGCGGTTGGGGATCGAGCAGGACCTCCTTGTTCGCGAGGTTGTTGACGAACAAGGTGGCCGACCAGGCCTCGGAGCTCAGCCCGAGGCGCAGGTTGGCCAGCGCATACGAGGGCAGATTGACCAGAGTCTGGTCGACGTTCACGAGCGAGACGGTCACGCCGTACGGCGCATCGGTGCGGGAGCCGATGTAGTTCACCTCGAGCGCCGCCGTGAACGCCATGGTGTCGGTCAGCGGAGTTTTCCAGCGCAGCGTGCCGGCCGCCGTCACCTTCGGGATGTCGGGGATCGCGGTGCCGCTCGGATATCCCGTGAAGGCGTTGCTCTCGGTGAATTGGGCGTTCGTGTAGCCAAGGTTGGCCGTAAGGTCCCAGCCGGACCCGAGCAGCGCCTGCAGCTCGGTCTCGAGACCATAGATGCGGGCGTCGCCGCCGTTCACGGTCAGGCCATATCCGGCGATGTTGGTCGCCACCTGCGGATTGTTCCAGCGCTCATAATAGGCGGAGAGATTGAAGATCAGCCGCCGGTCGAACCAGGCCGATTTCTCGCCGATCTCGTAGTTCCATACCGAGTCGGAGTCGAAGGTTATCGGGGCCTGCAGCAGCAGATTGTTGTTACATACGGGGTCATTGAGCAGCTTGAACTGCAGGGCGGCCTCGTTGGCCGCCAGAGCCGGGTTGGCGCTGTTGCACGGACCGACCGGAATCGGCTGGTTCACGCCGCCGAGACGAAATCCCTTGGCGGCCGTGGCATAGAGAAGAATGTCCCTGGTGAGGTCGTAGCTGAGATCGAACTTCGGATCCGTGCCACTCGCATCGCTCGAGGCCGCGGTGTTGTAGGGCGTGGAGTTGTCGGCGTTCACCGTGAAGAAACCCCACTCGGTGTTGGTCTGCGAGAGGCTGTACTTGTAGTGCCGCAGACCCACCGCCGCTTTGAGCTCCGGGGTGAATTGCCAGGACAGCTCGCCGAACTGCGCGTTCTGGGTGATCGTCTGCGGCATGAAATCGACGTACAGATTCGTGCCGCCGGTTGCCGCGACGGCCTGCGGGTTGATCAGCCACAGGTCCCATTCGGAGCTGAAGTCCTGGTAGTAGTAGCCGACGATCCACTGCAACGGCCCGCTGCCACTGGACGTGAGGCGCAGCTCCTCGCTGAACTGCTGCGTGTAATCCTTTTCCTCGCAACCGGGTGCGCCGGGCGAAGGCCCCGTGGGGCCAATACCCACCGGCGCATCGTAGGGCGCCGGGTGTCCGCCGAACCAGGCCGCGGCGTCGCCCTCGGTGCAGTCCTGCGAGATGGTCAGGTCGCGATTCCAGTTGGCCGTGGCCGAGGTGATGGTGAACGCGGGGAGCTGATACTCGATCTTGAGGCTGCCGAGCGTAAAGCGGTCGCGCTGCGGCTCGGGGGTGTCATATATCTCCCAGTGGGCGTTGACGTCCGGTACGGTGGGATCGGTGGGAACACCGTTCACATCCACGTTGTTGGGTGCACCCTGTTGAATCAGCTGGTACATGAGCATGGGTGTGATGGACAGAGTCGTCACCGGTTGCCACAGCAGGGTGGCGCGCGCGGAGGTGACGGTCGTATCGTTCGCGCCATCGATCGCTTCCTGCAGCGGCGCGGTGTAGAAGTTGGCGGGGCGCGACACATCCGGAAAGGCCGGGCCGGTGTCCACGCCCACGGCTCCGTCCTGGAGCACCAGGCGCTTGATCCAGCCGCTGTCGTAGGTGCTCGAAGCCACGACGCGCAGCGCCGCCGTATCGCCGATCGGCAGGTTGACCATGCCGTTCGTGTGGTGATTGATGCTGCCGCCGTCGGTGTTGGAAACCACCTGCTCGCCCGAGGCCGCGAAGGTGCCCAGCTGCGGCGCATTGGGGATCAGCTTGACCGTACCGCCCATGGAGCTCGAGCCGTAGAGCGTGCCCTGAGGTCCACGCAGCACCTCGACGCGAGCCAGGTCATACAGGTTGGGATCGAGCACCACCCTGCCAATCTCCGCCCAGGCGGGCGATGACAACGGGGTCTCGTCGATGTAGAAACCCACCATCGAAGCGTTGCCACCCGACGAATTCAAGCCGCGCATCTCGAACTCCGTCTCTCCAGGGCCGGAGGTGCGCATGGCGATGCCCGGCACCGCCTGCGCCAGGTCGTTGAAATCCACCAGTCCGCGCTGCGCGATGTCCTCCGCCGTCACGGCCGTGATGCTGGCAGGAGTCTCCTGGACGGTGGACGTGCGCTTGGTGGCCGTGATGACTACTTCCTGCAATTCATCCGCGGAGCTCTCACCCGCCGCCGGCGCGGCGCTCGCGCGGAGCGCGCCGCACAAGCCGGCCAGACACAGACTCGAGGCCGCCACAACAACCGATGCCCGCATGATCGTGCCTCCCGAGATTCTTATGGATTCTGCACGGCCGCCGGTCGGCGCCGGCGATCTCACGACCGGGGCATGGTACACGTACCGTGCGACTCGGATCCGTCAAAGGAGCGCCCGCAGCGATGCGCCGCGCCCGCACGCCCACGCGGCGCTCCGGTGGCGCGGTCCTGCCCGTACATGGTGCGCTGCACGTGGCTGGCGCGCGGCGAGCTGCTGTGCGCGGACACCGCCCGCTCACACTGATCCGATCCGATAGCGCTAGCCCGCGAGCCACTGCAGGATGGCGGGTCCCCAGTAGAACCTGGTGAAGTAATACGTCCCGAGCAGCAGGAAGCCGGTCGCGGCGACGAATGCCGCGGATGCAGCAAGCCTCGCGCCGAACCACGCTTCTTTGCCCGATGAGCGCAGCAGAAGCTCGACCAGCAGCAGATTCGGAACGTAGAAGAAGAACGCCATGATGTGGTCAAACCAGCCGCGAAAGCTGGGCAGATGGCCTGCGCCATGTGCCAGTAGGAGCCAGAACCCATAATCCATGCGGTACAGCCAGGAGCCGATCGCGAGCGCAAACAGCCGCAGGGCCCAGGCGCGGTGCCTGGAAAGCTGCCGCGCGCGGCCATAGCGATAGGTCTGAATGGCGCACAGCACGGTGAGGACGCCATACCCGCCAAAACCGAGATCCATGACCGGCCCGCCGATCGTGCCGCGGGTGACGATGAACGTCAGGCCGCCCAGCCCGGCGAGAAAGGATGCTGCGACGTAGACCCGGCCGACCCAGCGGTGCAAAGCGGGAAAACGCGCGCGGACTGCCTGGATGAGCTGGATGCAACCGAGCAGGAGAATGATTCCGCCGGCGGCGAAATGCATCGCAATGCCCGACGTAGTCACCAGGCTGCCAGGCTCATAGAGTCCAGGAAGGTTCTGGTTCCATTTCGTCATGGTTCGATCGGCCAGGGCTCCCGCGTAGAAGGCGAGAATGTAGAGTCCGAACAAGCCGGCGCTGACCCAGGCGGTCGCGACGAGAGCGGCACGACTGTAACGAAACACGAGATTGATGTTGCGAAAGCGCCGGTGCGGACGACGAAAATGAGCCTCTGCGGGGAAATCACGGTTCACGGGGCACCGGGCAGTGAGTATGGGTGTGTTAGGTCTCTGACAAGGCGGACAAGATAGCAAGCCGCGGCCGGAACCGCGCCCGCTCGAGGACGCGCCTGAACCCCGAGACGTTGCAGTAGACTGGTCCGGGGTCCAGGCTTGAGCGGCGGACCGACTGCGGGGTGCGGCGGTCGGCGTCACGCGACCGGGGGTGCCGGTGAAATTCTCGGCGGGGTGTTTGTTGCTTTGTGCACTGGTCTCGGCGTGCAGCCGCGCTCCGCCGAGTGCGGTCGTACGACCGGTGCAGACCACGGTGATCCGCTACGACGCCGGCGCCAAACCGGTGTCCCTGAGCGGTCAGATACAGGCTCAGAACGAGACCCATCTCGCTTTCCGCATCGGCGGGCGACTCATCGAGCGCAACGTCTCGGTCGGCGACGAGGTCGCCCCCGGCCGTCTGGTCGCAAAGCTCGACTCCCAGGATGAGAAGAACGCGCTGATCTCGGCGCAGGCCGACCTGACGGCTGCGCAGGCCGCGCTGGTCGAGGCGCGCAACAACGAGCAGCGTTACCGGACCCTGGTCGCCACTGGTGTGGTGTCGCGCGCGCAGTACGATGCTGCCCAGCAACAGCTGGCGGCCGCACAGTCGCGGGTCGCCGCGGCGACGGCGGCCGCGCAGACGGCGCGCAACAACGTCGGCTATTCCGAGCTGCGCTCCAACGTCGCCGGCGTCGTCACGGCGAAGGGCGCGGAGCCGGGGGAGGTGGTCCAGCCGGGCCAGATGATCGTCCAGGTGGCTCGCAAGGGGGGCAAGGACGCGGTGTTCAACGTGCCGGCGGCACTGATGCGCGAATCACCGAAAAACCCTACCGTGACGGTCGCACTGGTCGATGATCCGACCATCACCGCCGTGGGCCATGTCCGCGAAGTGTCCCCGCAGGCCGATCCCGCGACCGGAACCTACGCCGTCAAGGTGGGACTGGACGCGCCGCCGGACACCATGCGCCTCGGAGCGACGGTGACCGGCACCGTCACCCTGAACACGGGGCGCGTGGTCACGGTACCGTGCGCGGCGCTGATTCAACTCGACGGCAAGCCCGGGGTCTGGGTCGTCGATCCGGTTTCCAGCAAAGTTGAGGTACGCCTGATCTCGCTCGAGCGCTGTGATGGCTCGACCGCCATCATCTCCAGCGGCTTGACGGACGGCGACATCGTCGTGACCGCCGGCGTGCACGCCTTGCGGCCCGGACAGCAGGTGAAGCTGCTGCCGTCGGTCCCTGGCTGACGGCGCCGTGCCTGGCGGGGTGAACCTGTCGGACTGGGCTCTGCGGCACCGCGCGCTCGTATGGTTCTTCATGCTGGTCGTCATCGCGGCGGGCGTGATGTCCTACCTGCGCCTGGGACGCAGCGAGGACCCGGCGTTCACGTTCAAGAACATGGTGGTTCAGGCAAGCTGGCCCGGTGCCACCATCGAAGAGACGACCGAGCAGGTCACCGACCGCATCGAGAGGAAGCTGCAGGAAACTCCCGGCCTCGACTTCCTCACCAGCTACACGACCGCCGGCCAGGCGACCGTGTTCGTCAACCTGCGCGAATCCACCCCCACTCGCGACGTGCCCGGCATCTGGTATCAGGTACGCAAGAAGATCGCCGACATCCGCGCCACGTTTCCCAACGGCATCGTCGGGCCGGGCTTCAACGACGAGTTCGGCGATACCTATGGAATCATCTACGCCTTCACCGCGGACGGCTTCAGCGACCGGCAGCTGCGTGACTACGTGGAAACCGCTCGCTCCCGGCTCCTGCACGTTGCCGACGTCTCCAAGATCGACCTGATCGGGACTCAGGAGGAGAGGATCTACGTGGAGTTCTCGGCGCGCAAGCTGGCCGGGCTGCAGCTCGACCGGCAGGCGCTGATCGATGCGCTGCGGGCACAGAACGCCGTAACTCCGGCCGGCGTCGTGCAGGCCGCGGGCGAGAAGATACTGGTTCAGGTGAGCGGCGCCTTTCGCTCCGAGGAGGACCTCCGCCGCGTCAACTTCGTGGTGAACGGGCGCGTCGTTCCGCTCAGCGACATCGCGACGGTGAGGCGCACGTACATCGATCCGCCGCAGCCGATGTTCAGGTTCAACGGTACGCGCGCAATCGGGCTCGCCATCGCCATGCGCAACG
>JASHVF010000133.1 GCA_030039615.1 Gammaproteobacteria bacterium
CCGCGCCGACCGGAGCGCCCGCGCCGAGGCGCTCGAGGTCGCCGCGCACCGCCGCCACCGCGCTCGCGAGGCAGCGCGTCAGGTCGAGATCCAGGCCCTTCTCGATGAGGATACGCTGCACGCCGAGCGCCGCGCGGCGCAGCGCAAACGGGTCCTTCGCTCCGCTCGGCTTCTCGCCGATCGCAAAGATGCCGGCGAGCGTATCGAGCTTGTCGGCGATCGCGAGCGCGAGTCCCGGCGCCGTCGCGGGCAAGGCGTCGCCGGCCGAGCGCGGCAGGTAATGCTCGCGGATCGCGGCAGCGACGTCGGCAGCCTCGCCGTCCGCGCGGGCGTAGTAGCTCCCCATGACACCCTGGAGCTCGGGGAACTCGCCCACCATGGCGGTCAGGAGATCGCACTTGCAGAGCTCGGCGGCGCGCTCGGCGTCGGCGCGGCTCGCGCCCGAAAGCGCCCCGATCTCACCGGCGAGTGAGCGCACCCGGCGCGTCTTGTCGCCGAGGGAGCCGAGGCGCGCTTGGTAGGTGACACGGTCGAGCGCGGCGACGCGCGCGGCGAGCGGCTCGCGCCGGTCCTGCTCGAAGAAGAAGGCGGCGTCGGCGAGGCGCGCCCGAACGACTCGCTCATTCCCCGCGCGTACTCGCAACGGCTCGCGGCTCTTCAAGTTCGCCACCGCGATGAAGCGCGGCAGGAGTTTCCCGCGCGCGTCCTCGACCGGGAAGTAGCGCTGGTGATCCTCGAGGGTCGCGGTGAGCGCCTCGCGCGGCAGCGCGAGGAAGCGCTCCTCGAAGGCGCCGGCGAGCGCCACCGGCCACTCGGTGAGTGCGGTGACCTCATCGAGCAGCGCCTCGCCGATCAGCGCGCGGCCGCCGACGCTCGCACCGAGCGCGGTGACCTGCGCGCGAATGCGCGCGCGCCGCTCGGCAAAGCCCGCGATCACGAAACCCTTCTCAAGCGTGCGCTGGTAGCTCTCCGGGGAGGCGAGCGCAAGCGGCCGTGGCGCGAGAAAACGGTGGCCGCGGGTCGCGCGGCCGCTCACGGTCTCGAGCAGCGTCGCGGGCACCACCTGAGTGCCAAAGAGCATGACCAGCCAGTGCACCGGGCGCACGAAGAGCGCGCTGCCCGATCCCCAATGCATGCGGCGCGGGATCGGCAGCGCATCGAGCGCCGCCTGCACCAGCCCCGGCAGGAGCTCCACCGCGCGCGCCCCGGCGCGCGTGCCGGTGAAGAAGAGGAACGCGCCCTTGCCCTCGTCCAGCCGCTCGAGCCTGCCGACCTCGGTGCCACAGCTCTCGGCAAAGGCGAGTGCCGCGCGGGTCGGCTGACCGGACGGATCAAAGGCCGCCGCGACGGGCGGCCCCTTGCGCCGGATCTGCTGCTCGGGCTGCTGCGCGGCGAGCTGCTTCACCCACACCGCGAGGCGCCGCGGCGTCGCGAAGCCCGCGAGCTCGCCGTGGGCGAGCCCCGCCTTGTCGAGCCCGGCCCGGAGCCCCTCGACGAGGGCATGCTCGAGCGCCGGCAGAGCCTTGGGCGGCAGCTCCTCGGTGCCGATCTCGAAGAGAAAATCGCGCGGCTCGTGGCTCACATGCGCGCCGCCGCGCGTGCTCGTTGGCGCGCTCGCGCGTCGGCTCGCGGCGCGCGGTGACGCGCTCCTCCCGCGCGCAGTTGCCTTGCCGGCTCGGGACGCCTTCATGCCGCAGCTCCGGGAGCGCGCTTCAGCAGCGGAAAGCCGAGCAGCTCGCGGCTCTCGAGATAGGCCCTCGCCACGCCGCTCGCCAGCGTGCGGACCCTCAGGATGTAGCGCTGCCGTTCGGTGACCGAGATCGCGCGGCGCGCATCCAGCAGATTGAAGGTGTGCGAGGCCTTCAGCACCTGCTCGTAGGCGGGCAGCGGCAGCTTCGCCGCGAGCAGCCGCTGGCACTCGCGCTCGTGGTCCTCGAAATGCCGCAGCAGCACGGCGACGTCGGCGTGCTCGAAGTTGTAGGCGGACTGCTCCGCCTCGTTCTGCTGGAACACGTCGCCGTAGGTAAGCCTGCCGGCGGGCCCCTCGGTCACGACGATGTCGTAGATGCTCTCGACGCCCTGCAGGTACATCGCGAGGCGCTCGAGCCCGTAGGTGATCTCGCCCGTGACCGGGCGGCAGTCGAGGCCGCCGACCTGCTGGAAGTAGGTGAACTGGGTGATCTCCATGCCATTCAGCCACACCTCCCAGCCGAGGCCCCAGGCGCCGAGCGTCGGCGACTCCCAGTTGTCCTCGACGAAGCGCACGTCGTGCGTGCGGGTGTCGAGGCCGAGCGCCGCCAGGCTCCCGAGATAGAGCTCGAGGATCTCGAGCGGCGAGGGTTTGATCACCACCTGGTACTGGTAGTAGTGCTGCAGGCGAAAGGGATTCTCGCCATAGCGCCCGTCGGTCGGGCGGCGCGAGGGCTGCACGTAAGCCGCGCTCCAGGGCTCAGGTCCCACCGCACGCAGGAACGTCGCGGTGTGGAAGGTGCCGGCGCCGACTTCCATGTCGTAGGGCTGCAGGATCGCGCAGCCGCGCGCGGACCAGTACGCCTGCAGCGCAAAGATCAGCTCCTGAAACGTGCGCGGCGCGCGCTTGGTCTTGTTGCGGGATCGGGCTGAGGCCATCGCGAGGATCCGACACCCAAAGAGCGCGCGAGTATACGGTGCGCGATGCGTGCGCAGCGCCTCGACCGGAGCGGGGCCCGAATCAGCGGCCAGCGCCTCTATCGCCTGAATCTTCTGCACCAAAAATGTGCGGACGTCCAATCATGACTCGCATCGCGTCCCGAGCCCTGTTATATGCACCCCTCGAGTGCAATAATGCATTCAACCCGCACCTAAATAGTGCGAACACTCTCCAGATTGCGATGTAACTGGTTGATTTCCT
>JASHVF010000134.1 GCA_030039615.1 Gammaproteobacteria bacterium
CCGGCAAAAATGGGTACGCCGGCGAGCGAGAACATGAGCATCATCATCACCAGGGCGAGCAGCGGATCGCGCTGGTGCAGTCCCCTGTAGTCCTCGAGCCGGTCGGCCTCGAAGCCCTTGCGGCTCGAGAGCAGTATCACGCCGAAGGCCCCGAGCGCGGTCAGCACGTAGATGAGCGTGTAGAAGAGCGCGGCCGCATAGCCGTCGGGCGTGCCGGCGACGAAGCCGAGCAGGATGAAGCCGACGTTGGCGATGGTCGAGTAGGCGAGCATGCGTTTGAGGTTGGTCTGCACGATCGCCACCACGTTGCCGACCAGGAGCGTCAGCACCGCGAGCACGGCCAGCATCTGCGACCACTCGGCGGCGGCGCCCGAAAGTCCGTACGCCAGCAGCCGCAGCGCCAGCGCGAAATAGGCGATCTTGGGAACCGTGCCGATGAACAGCGTCACGCTGGTGGGCGCGCCCTCGTACACGTCCGGCAGCCACATGTGGAAGGGCACGGCGCCGAGCTTGAAGGCTACCGCGACGACGATGAAGGTGAGGCCGAGGATCACGCCCAGGCTCGCCGGCCCGTGCAGCCGTGCGGCGATCTCGCCGAGATTCAGCGTGCCGGTGAGCCCGTAGATCAGCGACATGCCATAGAGCAGCGCCCCGGAAGCGATCGCGCCCAGCACGAAGTACTTCATGGCCGACTCGGCCGCGACGCCCGAGTCACGGTCGAACGCCACCATGGAGTACACCGAGAGCGCCAGCAGCTCCACCCCCAGGTAGAGCGTCAGCAGGCTGTTGGCGGAGAGCAGCACGAAGATCCCGAGCAGCGCGGTGAGCGCGAGCACGTAGTACTCGCCGCGCAGGATGGCGCGGTTCTCGAGGTAGCTGCGCGAGTAGAGCAGCGCCACGGCGACGACCAGGAACCCGGCGAGCTTCAGCGCCCAGGCGAGCTCGTCGGCGACGTACATGCCGTCGAACAGCAGCAGCCGCCCGCTCACCTGGCCGTACTGCACCGTGAGCGCCGCGCCGAGCGCCAGCGCGAGCAGCGTAAGCGTCGGGGTGAGGCCGCGCCGCCGCTCGCCGGCAAAGACATCCGTGAGCAGCACGATGCAGATCGCGGCGACCAGCCAGATCTCCCCGACCGCGGGCGCGAGACTCGTGAGGCTCATGGGAGTGGGCGGCATGGGCTTTGCGGCTTCACAGCTTGGTGGCGATCGCCTGGGTCAGCAGATGATGGATGGTCGGCTGCATCACCTTGAGGAGCGGCGCCGGCCACACCCCCACGAGCAGCACCGCAGCCGCGAGCGCGCCGAGCACCACCAGCTCGCGCGGATTCAAGTCCTCGAGCGCGGCCACCTTCGGGTTCGCGACCGCGCCGAACACCACGCGCTTGACCAGCCACAGCGTGTAGCAGGCGCCGAGGATCAGGGTGAGCGCCGCGAGCGCTGCGTACCAGAAGCTCGCGCGGAAGCTCGCGATGATGACCAGGAACTCGCCCACGAACCCGGAAGTGCCCGGCAGCCCCGTATTGGCGAGCGCGAACAGCACCATGAAGGCCGCGAACACCGGCATGGTGTTGACCACGCCGCCATAGTCGGCGATCTGGCGGCTGTGGACGCGGTCGTACAGCACCCCGACACACAGGAACAGCGCCCCGGAGATGAGGCCGTGCGAGATCATCTGCACCATGGCGCCGTCGAGCCCCATGCCGGCGCCCTGGATCCTGCCGGTGGCGCGCACGATCTCATAGATCACGAAGGCGCCGAGCGTCACGAAGCCCATGTGCGCGATCGAGGAATAGGCGATCAGCTTCTTCATGTCCTGCTGCACCAGCGCCACGAAGCCGATGTAGATCACCGCGATGAGCGACAGCGCGATCACCAGCAGGTCGAGCTCGCGGCTCGCGTCCGGGGTGACGGGGAGCGAGAAGCGCAGGAAGCCGTAGCCGCCCATCTTCAGCATGATGGCGGCCAGGATCACCGAGCCGCCGGTCGGCGCCTCGACGTGCGCGTCCGGCAACCAGGTGTGCACCGGGAACATCGGCACCTTGACGGCGAAGGCGAGCAGGAAGGCGAGGAAGATCCAGCGCTGCTCCACCAGGGTTAAAGGCAGCGCCTGCAGGCTCGCGATCGAGTAGTCGCCCGCCTTCACGTACATGTAGATGAGCGCCGCCAGCATGAACACCGAGCCGAGGAAGGTGTACAGGAAGAACTTGATGGTGGCATAGACGCGCCGCGGGCCGCCCCAGATGCCGATGATGAGGAACATCGGGATCAGCATCGCTTCCCAGAAGAAGTAGAAGAGCAGCGCATCGCTCGCCGAGAACACGCCGATCATCAGGCCTTCCATGATGAGGAAGGCGGCGTAGTACTGCGCCGGGCGCGTCTCGATGACGGTCCAGGCGGCGATCACCACCGGCACGGTCATGAAGGCGGTGAGCACGATGAGCGGCAGCGAGATGCCGTCGATGCCGAGCGCGTAGTACGCCTGGAAGCGCGGGATCCAGGGCAGCTTCTCGACGAACTGCAGCGCCGCCGTCGTGGTGTCGAAGCCGTTCCAGAGCGGCACGGTGAGGACCAGCGTCGCGAGCGCCGCGGCCAGCGACAGCCAGCGGCCGGCGGCGATGTTGCGGTCGCCGAGCGCGAGCACGCCGAGACCCGCGGCGATCGGCAGCCAGATGAGGATGGAGAGGAGATGCGGCATGCGGCTGCGGCTTCTAAGGGTGAGTCAGATACCAGCCGAGCAGCACCGCGAGCCCGATGACCATCCAGAAGGCGTAGGAGTAGAGATAGCCGCTCTGCACCCGCCGCAGCACGCCGCCGAACCAGCCGACGCTCTCGGCGGTGCCGTTCACCAGCGCGCCGTCGATCAGCCCCTGGTCACCAGCCTTCCACAGGCCGAGGCCCACCCCGCGCGCGAGCGGCGCCAGCACCTTCTCGTTGAACCAGTCGAAGTAGAACTTGTTGCAGAGAATCCGGTAGAGCAGGCGGAAGCGGTGCGCCGCGGCGTCGGCGAGCTCGGGGCGCCTGAGGAAGAAATACCAGGCGCAAGCCACCCCTGCGGCCGCGAACCAGAACGGCGCCTTGAGGAGTCCGTGGAGCGCGAACTCGAGCGCGCCGCCGAAGTCGGCGCCGACCTTTGCGACCACATCGTTCGCCGGCAGCACGAAGATCGCGTGCCCGAAGTAGCTGCCGAACAGCACATCTCCCGCCGTCACGGCGCCGATGAGCACCGAGGGAATGGCGAGTGCGATGAGCGGCAGCGTCACCACCCACGGGCTCTCGCGCGGATCGCCGCCGTGCCCGTGATCCTCGTGGCCGTGATCGTCGCCCTTGCCGACTGCGTGATCGTCGTGGCCGTGAGGCGCCTCGCGAAAGCGCTCCGGCCCGTGGAACGTCATGAACAGCATGCGGAACGTATAGAGCGCGGTCACGAACACGCCGAGCAGCACGCAGGCGTACGCGAACCGCGAGCCCCAGCGGTGCGACTCGCCGACCGCCTCGATGATGGCGTCCTTGGAATAGAAGCCGGAGAAGAACGGCGTGCCGATCAAGGCGAGCGCGCCGATCCAGCAGGTGACGGCCGTGATCGGCATGTACCGGGCGAGCCCGCCCATGCGGCGCATGTCCTGCTCGTGGTGCATGGCGATGATCACCGAGCCCGCGGCGAGGAACAGCAGCGCCTTGAAGAAGGCGTGGGTCATGAGATGAAAGATCGCCGCCCCGTAAGCGGAAACGCCGAGCGCCACCGTCATGTAGCCGAGCTGCGACAGAGTCGAGTAGGCAATCACGCGCTTGATGTCGTTGTTCACGACGCCGAGCAGCCCCATGAAGAACGCCGTGAGCGCACCCACCACCATGACGACCGAGAGCGCGGCATCCGAGTACTCGAACAAGGGCGACATGCGCGCCACCATGAAGATCCCGGCGGTCACCATGGTGGCGGCGTGGATCAGCGCCGAGATCGGCGTCGGACCTTCCATCGAGTCGGGCAGCCAGACGTGCAGCGGCACCTGCGCCGACTTGCCCATGGCGCCGACGAACAGGCAGATGCAGATGAGGGTCAGCGCGTTGACGCTCGCGGTGCCGGACAGCGGCACGCTGGCCAGCGCGATGTGCGGCGCGGCGGCAAAGGCGTCGCGATAGTCGAGCGAATAGGCGTAGAAGGCGACCCCGGCGATCCCCAGCACGAAGCCGAAGTCGCCGACGCGATTGACGATGAAGGCCTTCAGGTTGGCGACGATCGCCGTGGGGCGCGTGTACCAGAAGCCGATCAGCAGGTACGAGACGAGTCCGACCGCCTCCCAGCCGAAGAACAGCTGCATGAAGTTGTTCGACATCACCAGCATCAGCATGGAGAAGGTGAACAGCGAGATGTAGCTGAAGAAGCGCGTGTAGCCGGGATCATCCGCCATGTAGCCGATGGTGTAGACGTGCACGCACAGCGACACGAAGGTGACCACCGTGATCATGAGCGCGGTGAGGCGGTCGACGAGAAAGCCCACCTGCATGTGCATCGAGTCGCTCACCAGCCACGTGTACACGGGGGCGTCGTAGGCCGGCACCCCGTCCCACCAGACCTGCTTCAGCACCATGAGCGACAGCAGGCACGAAGCCCCGACCGCGAGGCAGGTGAGCCAGTGGGCGCCGGCGCGGCCGATGAGCTTACCCGCGAGCCCGGCGACGATCGCCGCGCCGAGCGGCAGCAGCGGAATGGCGAGCAGCAAGTTGGGGTTCACGAGCTCGCCCTCAGCCCTTGAGCGTATTCAGGTCTTCGACGTTGATGCTGCGCCGCTCGCGGAACAGCACCACCAGGATCGCGAGCCCGATGGCCGACTCGGCCGCGGCCACCGTGAGGATGAAGAACACGAATACCTGGCCGTTGATGTCGTTCAGGTAGCGCGAGAAGGCGATGAAGTTGAAGTTGGCGGCGAGCAGCAGCAGCTCGACGCACATGAGCAGCAGGATCACGTTCTTGCGATTGAGGAAGATGCCGGCGACGGCGAGCGAGAACAGCACGCCCGAGAGCACCAGCAGCTGCGCGAGGGTGATCATGGGCGTTTCTCCGCGTCCATCTTCACGATGCGCACGCGGTCCTCGCGCCGCACCGCCACCTGGCGGCTGATGTCCTGCTGCTTGAGGCCCGCGCGCCGGCGCATGGTGAGGGAGATCGCGGCCACGATCGCCACCAGCAGCAGCACCGCGGCGAGCTCGAACGGGTAGGCATAGCGGGTATAGAGCACGCTGCCGAGCGCCTGCGTGTTGCTGTAATCGGCCGGCAGCGGCGCCACCACGCCGCGACGCGCGTCGAGCCCGAGCGCGCCGTGTGCCCACACCACCCCGGCGATCTCCACGATCACGGCGAGTGCGACCAGCGCGCCGAGCCAGGCGAAGCGCGTGAAGCCCTTGCGCAGCTCCGCGAGGTTGATGTCGAGCATCATGACCACGAACAGGAACAGCACCATCACCGCGCCGACGTAGACCAGCACCA
>JASHVF010000135.1 GCA_030039615.1 Gammaproteobacteria bacterium
GCGCGGAAGGCGAAGGTCGAGGACAGGTGCAGCGGCGGCACGACGCAGCCCGTGGCATCGTCGCATTCGAGGCCGGCACGCACGCTCTGCGTGACCTGGCTCAGGCCGTTGGCCGCGGCCTCACCCGTGGAAAGAATGTCAGGAATCCGGCTCATGCTTTGACTCCGCTAGTCCTTCAGTCTCACCGGACACCTGCGGAGCGTGCCTGCGCGGGAGGCGCGAGGCTTGTTGCGTCCATCCTGGGCTGGGGGGTCCCAGCAGGCTACGCAGACCGCTCATCTGTCGATCCCCGTAAGTCCCGGGAATCGCAGGAGTTGGCACCTTTCCAGGGTGGTTAAGCCTGGCGGTTGCCCCGGCGTCTAAGGGCCTTATCCCTCAGCCGGTCTCGATGAGTTAGGCGGAGTTTAGGGGGTGGGAGCCCCGGGAGGCAAGCGGGCGCCCCGGAGCTGCGGCATGGCTCACGGGGGGGCCGGGTGGACCTGGGGAGGGTCGGCGAAGCGCTTGATGCCGAGCGACTCGTAGACCTCGGCCGGGTAGTAGACCACCCCCTCCTTCATGACGAGGCTCACGCGGCGGATATCGCTGATGTTCTGCGTCGGGTCCCCGTCCACCAGGATCAGATCCGCGAGCTTGCGCGGCTCGACGGAGCCCAAGTCCGCGAGCCGCCCGGTGAAGCGCGCCCCGTTCCAGGTCGCGATGCGCAGCGCCTCGGCCGCCGGGATGCCGGCCTTGCCATAGAGTTCGAGCTCACGGTGGAGCGTGAAGCCGGCGATGCTGTCGGTGCCCGCCTCGAGGGGCACGCCCGCGCGGTACAGCTGGCCGACGAACTCGACCATCTTGTCGTAGGAGGCGCGGTACCGGGCGGCGTTCTTCGCCGTGACGTTCATCGAGTTCTCGTGCCAGGCGCGCGCCACCGCGACCGGCACGTGGTCGGCGACCGCCGCGTAGCTCGCGCTGAGCTCACCCTGGCGCTGCGTGAAGTTGTCCTCGAAGGCCGTGAGCGTCGTGTCGAGCGTGGTGCCGTGCTGCTTCATGAGCTCGACCAGATCCGTGACGGGCTTGGAGCCGAGGTCGAGCGTAGCGGCGTGCTCGGCGATCAGGTAGAAGCGCTGCAGCGTGCGCGTATCGTCCTTCGGGCCGACGAAGAAGGCGAGCATCAGCTGGTTGATGTGCTGGATCTCGTCGTAGCCGGCGCGGATCGCCTCGTCCGAGCGCATGAACGCCGGCACGTGGCCGCTGACGCGCATGCCGCGCTGGTGCGCGTAGGCCGCGGTCTCCTGCACCCACTCCGGGTGGAAGGAGTTGTAGATCTTGATCTGGTGGTAACCGTGCTCGGCGTACCAGTCGACCGCGTCCTTGGCCTCCTGCAGACTCTTGACGCGAAAGCCGCCGCTCGCCGAGTACGGGCTGTCGCCCTCGATGAAGCCGCAGGGGATGATGCGCGGACCGACGATCTCCCCCTCGTTCACCTGCGTGATGATGTGCTGCAGGCGCTCGTTGTTGTTACCCATGTCGCGGCTGGTCGTGACACCGCCGGCGATCTGCAGCAGCAGGTTCCAGGTGTTCTCGTGGGCGTGCATGTCGAAGAGCGCCGGCATCAGCACCCGGCCGCCGCCCTCGATCACCGTCTGCGTGCCGCGCGGGGTCGAATTCGGCTCGTAGAGCGCGGCAATGCGGCCGCGGTAGACGTACACGTCGTGTGGCGGGAGCAGTTTGGCGTTCTGCGAGTCGAATACGCGCACGTTGCGGATCAGCACCGGTCCGGGGAAGCGGTGCGCGAGCTTCACCTCGAGGCCGTGCAGCCACTCGTTCTCGGCCTTGGTCTGCAGCGCATCGAGCGCGGCCGCCGGCGCCTCGTAGCCCTGCTCCACGACGCGGATGAAGCCCGGCAGCACGAACGCGAAGAATCGGGGACTGTCGCCGTCGGTCAGCCAGATGAAGTCCGGCTGCGTGTCGATGCCGGTGATGGCATAGAGCGAGACCGCGCGGACCGTACCGTCGCTGAGGCTGAGAGTGGTGCCGCCCACCTTCTGCACGGTCAGCTCGCCCTGCGGCAGCGCCGCGATACGTCCGCCCGGCTGCCCGAGCGCCGCCCGCGCGATGAGTCCGTAGGCCTCGAAGGAATTGTCGACCGGAATGTAGACCGCCGGTCCCTTGACGTCCGTGCTGCCACGATCGGCCTCGGAGCGCCATTGCGCCCGGCCGTCCCGCAAAGCGTACGACTCGTTGATCGGGCCGCCGAAGGTCGAGGTCCCCTTCACCTCGAACGAAGCCAGCGAGCCATCCGGGGCGAGCTGGTAGTGCTCCTTGATGTCGGGACCGCGCCCGTTGTCCTTGTAGCTCATCGTGACGTCGATGGCGCCGCCCGCGTGCCGCGTCGTCACCTGAGTACCGCTCGGCCGCCCCTCGATGAGCACCGCATAACGGGTCACGGTGTCTTCGGCCCACAGCGCCGCGCAGCCGAGCCCCGTGACGATGACGAACAGAGTGCGCGCGAGCGTCTTTGACATTGGTCGTTCTCCCTGCGAAGGCGGCGCACGTTAGCACGCCGCACGGGCGGGTGCCCCCGGCGGTCATCGCTTAAGGAGCGCGGCTCGCCGCACGGGCAGGTCAGCGCGGCGCGAGTGCGGCCGCACGCCGCTCGGCTTCGGCCGCCTCGGCGTTGCGATCACGCGCGCGCAGCGAGTCGGCGATCAGGTGCCAGGCCCCCGCCTGCACTTCGCCGTCGTTGCCGGCGAGCGCGAGCGCCTTGCGCCCCATCGCATCCGCCTGGGCCGCATTTCCCTGCCGCAGCTGCAGCCGCCCGAGCTCGACCCACAAGAGCGGATTGTCGGGCTCGATCCGCAACGCACGCTCGAGCGTCACGCCCGCCGCCACGAGCTCACCCTGGCTCTGCTGTGCGCGCGCCTGGCCGAGGAGCGCGCTCGCCGCGGCCCCCATGCGCGGCGGCTGAGCCGGCGGCGCCGGGCGCGCCG
>JASHVF010000136.1 GCA_030039615.1 Gammaproteobacteria bacterium
GCTCGAGCGCGCCGGGAGCCGGGGCCGGCTGCGGCTGCTCGCGCAGCGCGCGCGCGGAATACGGCGCCCAGCGCAGCTCCGCGACCGCGCTGGCGATGTCGGCGGGCTGTACCTGGCTGCGGTTGTCGGCGTAGGCGGCGATCATCGCGGTGTCGCACAGCGTGTTGACCAGGCGCGGCACTCCGCCGGTGTAGCGATAGATCTCGTGGAAGGTGTCGGTCGCGAAGATGTCGCGGTTGCTGGCGCCGGCGACCTCGAGGCGATGCTCGATGTAGGCGCGGGTCTCGGGCTCGGACAGCGTCGCGAGGTGGAAACGCAGCCGCACGCGCTGCGTGAGCTGCTCGAGCCGCGGCGAGTTGAGAGTCTCGTCGAGCTCGGGCTGGCCGGCGAGAATGATGCGCAGCACTTTCTCCTTGGTGGTCTCGACCCCCGACAGCAGACGGATTTCCTCGAGCACCTTCGGCGAGAGGTTCTGCGCCTCGTCGACGATCAGCAGCACCTTGCGCCCGGCGGCGTGCTGCTCGATCAGGAAGTTGTTGAAGGTGCTGATGAGCTCGGCCTTGCGCATCTTGAAGGGCGAGAAGCCGAACTGCACCAGCACCGCCTGCAGGAAATCGGTGGCGGTCACCTGTGTCTGGTTGACCTGCGCCACTACCACGTCGGCCGGGACTTCCTTGAGGAATGACTCGATGAGCGTCGTCTTGCCCGAGCCGATCTCCCCGGTGATCACCACGAAACCGTCGGTGAACCAGATGGTCGACTCCATGTACGCCTTGGCGCGGGCGTGCTGCTTCGACAGGTAAAGGAACTGCGGGTCCGGGCTCAGGCGGAACGGCAGCTCCTTGAGTTTGAAAAGCTCGAGATACATGCGAGTTGGACTCGCGAACGATGTTACGGGATGCGCGCGCCGGCGGCCAATCCCAACGCCAGCCGCCGCGCGCGCGCGTCGCGGCGGGCGGCCGTGGGCTCGACGATGGTCAGGTGCCCGACCTTGCGTCGCGGGCGCGGCTGCTTGCCATAATCATGCAGGTGCACGCCGTCGAGCGCGAGCAGCCGCGCGCGCGGCGGGATGTGCCCGATCAGGTTGATCATCGCGCAGTGGCCCAGCGCCCGCGTCTCGCCGAGGGGCCACCCCAGAATCGCGCGCAGGTGATTCTCGAACTGGCTGGTCGCCGCTCCCTCGATGGTCCAGTGCCCGGAATTGTGCACCCGCGGCGCCATCTCGTTGGCGATCAGCCGGTCGCCGCGCACGAAGAACTCGATGGTGAGGATGCCGCGATAGCGGAAGTGCGCGAGTACGCGCTTCAAGTAGCGCGCGGCCAGCGACTGCCAGCGCCGCCTGCCGAACGGCGCGCAGGTAATGCGCAGGATCCCGCCGCCGTGCGCGTTGCCGCACAGCGGGTAGGTCACCACCTGCCCGCGGGCGCCGCGGGCGCCGATCATCGACACCTCGCAGTCGAACGGCACCCACTCTTCGTAGAGCAGCGGCACCGTGCCGAGGCGCGCGAAGGCGCGCTCGGCGGCGGCGCGCGTGCGCACCACTGCCTGGCCCTTGCCATCGTAGCCGAGCCGCCGCGTCTTGAGCACGCCCGGCAGGCCCACGGCGTCGATGGCAGCGAGCAGCGCGGCGCGCGAGTCGACCGCGCGCCAGCGGGTCGTCGGGATGCCGAGCCGCGTGAACAGCTGCTTCTCGCTCACCCGGTCCTGGCCGCAGGCGAGCGCCGATGCGGGCGGCGCGATGCGCGCGGCATGCGCGCCGCGCTGCATCGCTTCGAGGCTCGCCACCGGGACGTTCTCCCAGTCGAAAGTCACGACCTCGCAGCGGCGCGCCAGCTCCCGCAGCAGCGCGCGATCGGTGAAGGCGCCGTTGAGGAGCGGCGCAACCTGGCCGGCGGGGGCCTCGGGCGAGGGATCGAGGCACAGGAAGTCGAGGCCGAGCGGATAGCCCGCCAAAGCGAGCATGCGGCCGAGTTGGCCGGCGCCCACGATGCCGACGGTCATGTGCGGCTGGGTTGGCGCGGGTCGGGGTTGCCGAGCACGTTCGCGGTCTGTTTGTCGCGGAACGCCTCGAGCGCCTTGAGCACGGCCGGGTGCCTGTTGGCGAGGATGGCCGCCGCCGCCAACGCTGCGTTGGCGGCGCCCGCGTTGCCGATGGCGAAGGTTGCCACCGGAATTCCCGCGGGCATCTGCACGATCGACAGCAGCGAGTCGAGTCCGCCCAGGGTCTTCGACTGCACCGGGACGCCGAGCACCGGCAGGCTGGTCTTCGCCGCGGTCATGCCGGGCAGGTGGGCCGCGCCGCCCGCGCCGGCGATCAAAACCTCGAGGCCGCGCGCGCGCGCGCCGGCGGCGTACTCGAACAGCAGGTCGGGCGTGCGGTGCGCCGATACCACGCGCACTTCGTAGGCAACGCCGAGGCGATCGAGGGTCTCGGCGGCGGATTGCATGGTTTCCCAGTCGGACGCGGAGCCCATGATGATGCCGACCAAGGCTTGCATCAGGCCATTGTATCGAACAATGCGCGCAGCGCGCGAAACAACTCACGGCCCGCGCCCGCGCTGCCGCTGCCGGCGCGTTCGGCGCGCGCGGCACTGACGCGCTGCACCCAGTCATGCATGTCGATGCCCGGATGCGCGCGCCCGAGCTCGGCGAGCGCCGCCTCGCCGCCGGCGATCAGCCGCGCGCG